>CAYXMT010000022.1:0-14356 GCA_964466175.1 uncultured Methanosarcinales archaeon
AAATGTTCCATGTTCTAAGGCTTCAGTAGAACTTAGAAAGGTCTTCTTTGTTTATGCTTCTTTTTTCCTTGCCGCTTTTGGACTGCTTAACAAGCCTTGCAGTATAGCCTGCAATAACATTTCTAATTTTAGGAGACTTAATATCAACATATTTTTTCAAAACTTCCTTGTTTTGAGTGTAATCCTCACTTAATTCTTCCAAATGGTCTTTTACAAGCTGTTTTGTAACCCTTTTAACGAGAACTGTCTTAATCCTGCCCATATAATCACTTCTTCTCTTTTTCCACGGTTTCCTTTCTCCTTACCGTTATTGGGATAAGCCCTTCTTTAAATTCCATTTTTGCTATCTCTAAAGAATTATAGCCAAGCTTTTCCAGATCTTTTTCTGCAAGTTTTATCAAAAATGGAGCACCTTGTGATATCTGCAATGCTCTTGAGCCAATTATTCTGGATTCCTCATATTTTGTGTATTCTGTTTTTTCCATTTTAAATAAGTAGGCTTTGAAATTTTCGCTAGCTTTTAAATGTTTCTGTTATTATAATACTAAGTAAATAAAAGTAAATTAAATAGAATAATAAAGATTTAATAATTAAAATAGAATAATATATATAATAATAGGTTTGCTAATTAAAAATGTTCATCCACAACATAAATCCTGCTTTATTGAGCATAGGGCCTTTTGAAATCAGATATTACGGCTTGTTCTATGTTATAGGTTTTGTTATGGCATATTTTATTCTTAATCATTTAGCAAAGAAAAGAGAATTGAGCCTCAGCAAAGATGATGTTGCTGATTATCTTCTTTATCTTATTATGGGAGTTATTTTAGGAGCCAGAATTTTTTATGTTATATTCTACAATTTGCCTTTTTACTTAAGCAATCCTTTTGAGATTATAGCAATATGGAATGGCGGCTTAGCTTTCCATGGCGGATTAATAGGAGCGGCAATAGGTGGATGGTTATTCTGCAGAAGAAAAAAGATTGATTTTTACGAAATTGCGGATATAACTGTAATACCTTTGGCATTAGGATTGGCATTGGGAAGGATTGGGAATTTTATTAATGGGGAGCTTATTGGCAGAATAACAGATGTTCCATGGTCAGTTAAGTTTCCTGATGCAGAAGGCTTTAGGCACCCCAGCCAGATATATGCTTCATTCAAAAATTTGTTAATATTTTTTACTTTATGGGCAATCAAAGACAAAAAGCTTCCAAAAGGCTTTCTGTTCTGGCTTTTTGTTATAATGTATTCTGCCTTAAGGTTTATAGTGGAATTTTTCAGGCAGCCAGACCCTCAATTAGGATTTATTATTGGTTTTTTAACAATGGGGCAGATTTTGAGTATTGCTATGTTTTTGATAGGAGTACTTTTTATTTACAGAGTGTACAAGAAAAATCAATAAATATAAATAGCAATTACATAATCATAGATTAGCTTCTGTGAATCCACAAAATCTAGAAAAGGATTATAATTCCTTATTGAACATAGATGAACGTAAACAGCGGTTTTTAGGCAAAAATAAGGCTTTTTAGGCTAATTTTATTGGCATAAATTATATATATTAACTGCTGTAGAACTATTAAAATGAAAGATAAAAAGACTTTTGAAAATTTAATGATGGGTGCTATTATCTTTACAGGCATTTTGTTGATTTTTAATCAAATACAATTGTCTGCAATAAATGCGTCATTTGATTCTATGACTGGAGCTACATCAAAAGGCTCTATATTTTTTGGTTCTGGAAATAAAAAAACCGATTTATCCGGTGTTGATGTTACAGAAATAACTTCAACAGCAATGGCTATTGCTACGCTGTTTCCGGAATTAGGCAATTTAAAAACTGAAGAAGATGCAATAAGCATGATGATACCCACAGGAACACCTGAGTACAGCGAAGCTTTAGGAGGGATAACTTTTGACGATCCTGTAATGTCAATGGAATACCTGGCCAAGTGGTATCATAGCTCAAATTCCGAAATAAAGGAAAATAACCCGGAAATATGGCAGCGTTACTTAGACCTTGCAGCTGCTCCTAGAGGAATTTCATGTGAGTTTTGCTGCGGCTTAAATGCACAAGGCATTACTGCTGAAGGTAAACTAATGTGTGGTTGCAAGCATCAGCCAGCATTACTTGCGGTAGCAATGGGACTAATGCAAAATACTGATTATTCTGATGCTCAAATTTTAAAAGAAGCAATGAAGTGGAAAACAATATGGTTTCCAAGAAATATGGTTGGCTTAGCTATGGAAGTGGCTGGTACTGACCCATCATCATTAAAAGAATTGCCAGGAATGGTTGGAGGTTGTTGAAATGGAGAAACATGAAAAAAAACATGAACATCATGAAGAGCATAAACATCATGAAGAGCATAAACATCATGAACACGAGCATAAAAATAAAAACACAAAATTTTGGATAATGGCTGTAGCCTTAGGATTACTTATAGTTATTTCAGGAATTCAGGCTTTTGAATTAGTCGGCCTGAAAAATAAGCTTAATGAAGACTTATCAGAACTCGTTGAAAGCAGCAGTAAACAAACAATTTCAACCGGCAGCAGTGGTGGAAGCTTAAGCGACAATTTAGACAATTTGCCTTCAATGGTCGGTGGATGTTAGATAATGAAAAAAGAGAGTAATTTACAAAAATTTGTATTTGCAGGAATATTTGTACTGCTAGGCATATTACTCTTTAATTCTTTTTTTGTTTTCAGTATTGGAAACAGCCTTGATGCAAAAATAGTCGAGGCAAAAGAAATGGCAAGACCTGCAAAGATTGAGCTCATAAAGCTGACATCCTCATGCACTGAATGTTTTGACATTAGCGAAATAATTGAGACTTTGAAACAAGCTGATTTGGAAATTACTGGTGAAAAATCCCTACCCGGAGGTTCCAAAGAGGCAAAAAATTTAATCAAAAAATATGGAATTGAAAAACTTCCAGCAGTTATCCTTAAAGGAGAAATAGAAAAGCCTTCTATACAGAATTTTGATAATGTTGATGATGCATTGATCTTTACAGGAGTTACTGTGCCTTATGAAGATGCTGCAATCAATAAAATAATGGGCAAGGTTTCAAGCATAATAATCAGTGATAAAAATTGTGAAATATGCAATGATTTTGGTTTATCTATTGTTGGCCTTAAGCAAAGCGGTGTTTTTATAGATAAGGAAGAAGAATTTGATTATTCAAGTTCAAATGCAAAAGAATTAATTGATAGTTTTGCCATTGAAAAGTTGCCTGCACTTCTTTTATCAGATGACATGGATGCTTACCCGGAGATTGCCCAAAGTTTAGGCCAAGCAGGCTCTAAAATTGGTGATTATTACATTCTGGAGAGCCAGGCGCCTTATGTGGAAACTGAAAGCGGAAAAATAAGGGGTTTTGTCAACTTAATAATGCTTGAAGATTCAAGCTGCTCAGAGTGCTATGATGTTGAAATACACAAGTCAATTATGGCAAGATTTGGGCTGGCAATTGATGAGGAAAGCACTATAGATGCAGGTTCTGACGAAGGAAAGCAGTTAATTTCCAAATATGAGATAAAAAAAATTCCAACAATTGTTTTAAGCGGAGACATAGATATTTATGAAGATTTTAAACTGGTTTGGGAGCAAGTTGGCACTGTAGAAGAAGATGGGGCATATGCATTCAGGAATCTGGAAGTAATGGGCAGCGATATAGTGTATAAAGATGTTGCTACCAATGAAATCAAAGGCTTACAGGCATCTGAATCAGAGCAGTAAAGATATGATTCTTATTTTTATTATATGAAAATGAAGAAGTTAAAAGATAAAAATTACTTATGGGCAGGAATTATTGGAGGCTTTACTGCTGCAACTTGCTGTATTGCGCCCATAGTTCTTATATTGCTTGGCTTTGGAACAGCATTAGGCATGGCAGTAATGCACCAATTTCATATTGTAAGCATTGTTTCCGGGATAATTCTTATGCTTCTGTTGAGTTTGTATCTAATCAAGCGCAAATCCGGAATTTGCAACATAAAAACAATCAAACAGAGCTGGAAAGGTATTGCAATTGCTATAATCATAATGATTGTTAGTTGGGCTATTATCAACTACTTTTTAGTATCTCTAGTTGCATCAATGGTATACGGGAATCTTGAGGTTAAGCAGAAACCATTGGGAAACCTTAAAGAAATGACAGAATCACATGATATGCCTGGGATGGCTGATATGGGAGTTATGCCTGAAGGTGAAGGCAAGAAATTAATTGTTTTAAAGATTGAAGGCATTTTTTGCGGTTCTTGTGGGCCTGCACTAGTATATGATATCAAAAGCATTTTGGGAGTATTAAGTGTGGAGCAATCAGGAAGTAGAGTATCAGTAACATATGATTCGAATATTACAAGTAAGAAAGTAATTATTGCCAGTATTCATGACCCATATTCTGCAAAGATAATTTCAGAGAAAAAATATATAGAATATGGTTAATAAGACAAAAATAGCGGGAAAAGTCTGGATGATTTTTATTGGAATTATTATCTTATCCAGCTTCGTCTATGCAACATCACATTTGCCTATAGGACTGTTAAAAATCCAGGAATACAATGACAATACTGCCAGGCAATTCCTGCAGAACATCTCTTTCATAATTGCTTTTTTGGCAGGCATGACTTCCATTGTATCTCCGTGCACATTGCCTTTATTGCCTGCGTATTTTGCAATCACATTCAAGGAAAAGAAAAGGATAACTTTAGCCACTTTCGTGTTCTTTCTTGGATTTTCATCCATTTTTATCCTCATGGGAGTACTGGCAACGGTTTTAGGTCTAACCTTATCCATGGTTCTTTCCGGAATAAGTTGGATTGTACCTGCAGTAGGAATTATATTGATAACATTCGGAATTATGATATTATTGGGAAAAGGCTTTCCGGGCATTTCATTCAAAAGAAAATTCAGTAAGAACTGGATAGGCATTTTCCTTGCAGGTGTATTTTTTGCAATAGGATGGTCGGCATGCACCGGCCCTATCCTTTCCGGAATTCTTGTAATGACTTCAACTTTCGGGAACTATCTTACTGCTGTTTATCTGATGTTTGCATACTCTCTCGGAGTTTTTGTTCCTATCTTCATACTATCATTTTTTTATGATAAATTCAGGCTTGACAAATCAGCAATATTCAGCAAAGAGATAAATTTCAGCATTTTAGGCAAAAAATATCATACTAATATTCCAAATGTCATTGCAGGAATCATTTTCATCCTTTTTGGACTTGCATTTATTGTTTTCAAAGGAACGTCTCTTGTCAACAGTTTTGATATGTTTGGATTAAGAAACTATTTTTATTCATGGCAAGATTATCTTATTCTAAATGTAAAACTGTTTAACATAATAGGGATTATAATATTTGCAGTTTTCATTCTTACATTGGGGTATTTTCTTGTTAAGGAAATTAAGAATAATAGAAACTCTTAAATACTACATATGATTTACTATTCATATGATTTGCAATACATATGTTCAGTTCTTTACTCCGTTATCAGATCCTGCTAGATTAGAGATTATCAAAACTTTAAGGGAGAGTCCTAAGAATGTTACTCAAATTTCCAAAAAACTGAATTTTGAGCAGAGCAGAGTCAGCCATAATTTAAGGAAATTAAAAGAATTAGGATTTATTAATGTAAAGCCAAGTGGAAAGGAAAGGATCTATGGATTGGATAAAAAAACAATTCTTCCATTGCTGAAATTAATTGATGAGCATGTTGATACTTATTACAAACACTATTGTAAATGCCATGGCCAGGAAAAGATTAAGAGATGGGAGGCTAAGTAAAAATTATATGCGTTAAAAAACTGGATGGAAGAACGGAAAAATATGATTCATCTAAATTAAGAAAGTCTTTATCAAATTCAGGAGCAGATAAAAAAACTATTGATAAGATACTGGCTAAGGTTGATAAAATCTCATACAATGGAATTGAAACAAAAAAGCTTTTTAAGTTTGCATTTGATGAATTCAAGAAATATAAGCCTTATGGCGCATCAAGATATGACCTGAAGAACGCTATTTTAAGGCTGGGCAGGGAAGGGCATGCTTTTGAAATGTTTGTTTCAATTCTCCTTAAAAAACAAGGCTATTCGATTAAATTAAACCGGATTATCAAAGGGGAATATATCAGGCATGAAATCGATATTTCTGCCATTAAAGGTAAGGAAAGAATAATGGTAGAATGTAAACACCATGCTAAACCCTGGCTGGGCACCAGCATCCAGACAGCATTGTATGTTTATGCAAGATTCCTGGATGTTAAGAAATTATTTACAGTGCCTATGCTTGTAACTAACACCAAATTTTCCCCGCAAGTTATCACTTATTCAAAAGGCATTGGTCTGGAATTAATGGGGTGGAAGATCCCTAAAGACAACAGTTTAGAATGCAATATTGAGAAGTATAAGCTTTATCCGGTGACTATGTTAAGTTCTCTTGACAAGAAAAAAATATCTGAGCTTTTGAGATTGAACATCATATTAATCAGTGAACTGTTTGATATTGGCAGCAGTAGACTATCTAAGATATTAAGAATACCAAAATCAAAAGCAAATAAAATTTTAGAAGAAGCAAATGTGTTATGCAAATGAAAATGGATAAAACAGACCCAATATGCGGAATGCAAGGCCATATGAAAGCGCATGGCCATTATTTTTGCAGTGAGAATTGCATTAAGAAATATGAAAAACAGAATAAGATTAAGCATTGTTTCAGCTGTGATGTTCAGGGCGGACATAAGCCATGGTATAAAGAAAGACTGTATGTTGTAAGCTTAATTACGGTTGCTGCATTTGTAATTGCTTATTTCTTTTCAGAAAAATTATTTGATGCATTTATCGAATACTTTGCGCTTATATGGTGGGCAATCCTGCTTGGATTGTTTATTGGGGGAATTATTGATTATTTAATTCCAAATGAATATATTTCAAAGTATTTGTCGAATAGCAAAAAAAGGACAATATTCTATTCTGTTATTTTTGGTTTTTTGATGTCTGCATGCTCTCATGGAATTTTAGCTATAGCCATAGAACTGTATAAGAAAGGAGCTTCAATACCTTCTGTTATTGCTTTTTTACTTGCTTCACCATGGGCTAACTTGCCTATAACTATCTTGTTGTTTAGTTTCTTTGGAGCTAAGGCATTCTTGCTCATAATATCTGCAATTGTTATTGCAATAATAACTGGATTGGTATACCAGGTTTTGGAAAAGAAAAAAATGATAGAGCAGAGCAAGCATATTGCCAGTGTTGATAGTTCTTTTTCTATCAGAAAAGACATTAAAAAAAGATGGAAAGAATACAGCTTTAATTATGAAAATAACATTAAGACATTAAAAGGAGTTTTAAGAGGTTCATGGGCACTGGCAAAGATGGTTGTGTGGTGGATTTTAATTGGAATGATTTTGGCTTCTTTCGCTCGTGCTTTTGTACCTCATGAATTTTTTATACAATATATGGGAGCAACATTATTGGGTTTAGTCATAACTTTGATTCTAGCGACAATAATAGAAGTATGTTCTGAGGGCTCTGCACCATTAGCATTTGAAATTTTTAATCAGACAAGTGCATTTGGTAATTCATTTACGTTCCTTATGGCTGGAGTTTCTACCGATTACACTGAAATTGGGCTGATATGGAGCAATATTGGAAAGAAAACTGCAATCTGGCTGCCAATAATAACAGTTCCCCAGATTATAGTTTTAGGGTATTTGTTTAATGTGTTACTTTAGGCCTATTAAACATAATATTTAACCAAAAAAGCAAAATATTTATATTAAAAAAGCATAATCATGTAAAAAGGGGGTCTATGGAAACAAAAAAACTAGGTTTTCTTATATTGGGAATGAGTATTGTGTTAAGTTTCATTATATTCGGCTATATGGGTCAGCTGTCTGGACAGGAAAAAGAGTTTAACTGCAACCCCAGTAATGAATGTCAGCAGGTAAAATCCTTGTTTGGACTGTCGCATATAGCAGTTGGATTTCTGGCTTTTATCTTTGCTTTGGGCTTTTATTTATTGTTTTTCAACAAGGATGAACAAGCGATTTTGAAGAAATATGAAACAGAGAAACAGGGAAAAATAATTGAGAAGCCTGCAAAAGAGGACAAATTTTCCTTGTTATTGAGGCCTTTGGATGACAATGAAAGGAATGTTTTAACTGCTATTAAAGAGCAGGAAGGCATTACCCAGTCAACTTTAAAGTATAGGGCAAATTTATCAAAAGCAAAAGTAAGCCAGATATTGACAGATTTTGAAAAAAAGAATTTAATTGCAAGAAAAGTAAAAGGAAAAACATATGAAGTGTTTTTGACAGGGGATTTCTAAATCAGAAAACTATAAATATACCTTCTTTATACTGTTTTTCAGGTGATTCAAACATGGATTTTAAAGCATTATTTACAAAGAAAAGATTAATTTTTTTGGTTATATTTGCTGTTTTGGTTCTTGTCGGAAAGAACATAAATTTTGCTCCTTTAGTGGGTGCTGAAAACCAGTTCTTCACATTATTCCAGTTCTTTGGTCCTATTTCCGGAGCCTTTCTTGGCTCTGTTTTTGGAGTTATAGCTATTTTGATTGCACAGCTAATTGATTTTGTTGTTGTTGGAAAAGAAGTAACGTGGATTAATGTTATGAGACTTGCTCCAATGCTGTTTGCAGCATATTATTTTGGAAGCAAAAAAAGAAACTTAAATGTAATCTTCCCTGCAATTGCAATTGGAATATTTTTACTTCATCCTGTTGGCAGGCAAGCTTGGTTTTACAGCTTGTTCTGGACAATACCAATAATTGCAAGGTTATTGCCAGCTAAATATTCATTAAGTGTTCCATTAAGAAGCTTAGGTGCAACATTCACTGCCCATGCTATAGGTGGCGCATTATGGATATGGACAGTACCAATGACAAAGGCAATGTATGTAACTTTGCTGCCAATAACATTCTATGAAAGATTATTGTTTGCAGCAGGAATAGCATTGTCTTATGTTGCTCTTAACGTAGTATTGGACAAGGTTCTTGATGTCTTTAAGATAAAGATTCCAAGTGATATCTTGAGGCTAGACAGGAAGTTTACTGTTAGGGGTTGATTTCTTTTTATTTTGTTTAATTATTAATCAACAAAAACATTTAAATATAGCCTGCCTTAACAATAGTTAATTTGTGTTTTAATATTTAAAAAATGGTTTTATCTAGCTTTTTAATAACATCGAGGGAAACATTAGAAGTAGCTTTAGTTGTTGGAATAGTTCTTGCTTACCTTATAAAAACAGATAATCACAGATACAAGAAAGCAGTTTATTATGGGATTGCTGTTGGTATTGTTTTAAGCATATTGGCTGCAGTTATTTTTACTTCTTTGGCAGGAGGTTTTGAAGGAAAAACAGAGGAAATCTTTGAGGGCATAACCATGCTTGTTGCAGCGGGTTTATTGACAACTATGATATTATGGATGATGAAGCAAAAACAGGTTGTCAAAGAGCTGGAAAATAAGGTTTCGGTTCAGCTTAAAAAAGAAGGTTTTAACAAAAAATACGGCTATGGAATATTTTTACTTATAGTTGTTGCTGTACTGAGGGAAGGTGTTGAAACAATTATATTTCTGCATGCATTAAACTTCACTTCGGGAGTAAGCTTTTTAGGTGGCATATTAGGCGTAGCAGCAGCGATTGTTATAGGCTACTTGTTTTTTATCGGCGCAAAGAAAATTTATCTTAAGGAATTCTTTGTCATAAGCGGAATATTATTAATTTTATTTGCTGCAGGTTTGGTTGCTCATGGAGTTCATGGACTGCAGGAAGCAGCAGTCATACCTTATGTTGTAAAAGAAGTATGGGATGTAAATCCTGCTGTTGCTGTTGAAAATGTTTATCCTGCATTGCATGAAAAAGGCGCAGTTGGAGGTTTCTTTAAAGGGCTTTTCGGATATAATGGAAACCCTTCTTTACTGGAAATTTTATTCTATGTTGCATATCTTATTGGTATTTTCTTAGTTTATAGAAAGGTTGAGGGCAAGAATTCTGTTAAGGAATAAATTTTTATTCGACTGTTACACTTTTAGAAAGATTTCTAGGCTTATCCGGATCCAGCTTTCTATCGGTAGCAACATAATAAGCTAATAACTGCAATGGAACTACTGCAAGAATAGAACTCAAAATATACAATGTTTTTGGAATTGGGATGATATAATCTGCTATTTTTTCAACTTCTTTATCGCCTTCTGTTACAACTGCAATTGCGATTCCATTTCTTGCTTTTACTTCCTGGATATTTCCCAGAACTTTCTTATAAGTATAATCATCTTTTGTTGCCATGAAAACAACAGGCATGTTCTTGTCAATCAATGCAATAGGACCATGCTTCATCTCTGCTGATGGGTAGCCTTCTGCATGCAGATAACTTACTTCTTTTAGCTTTAATGCGCCTTCTAAAGCTATTGGGAAGTTTACTCCTCGGCCTAAAAACAATGCATTCTGCTTGTCTTTGTAGATATCAGCTATTTTTCTTATTTCTTTGTCATCAAGCAAAGCTTCCATCTGCAATGGCAATTTTCTTAATCTTTCCAGAAGCCCTTTTATTTTTTCATCATCTAAAGATTTCTTTAAATCTGCCATAAACAATGTAAATAAGTATAAAACAATCAATTGGGAAGTAAACGCCTTTGTGGAAGCAACACCTATTTCAGGGCCTGCAAATGTATACAAAACAGAATCTGATTCTCTTGATATCGAAGAGCCTTTTACATTAACAATTGAAAGCACTTTTGCATTTCTTTTTTTAGCTTCTCTTATAGCAGCTAAGGTATCAGCAGTTTCTCCTGATTGCGAAATGGCAATTACCAAGGTGTTTTCATTTACTATTGGGTTTCTGTAACGAAATTCAGAAGCATACTCCACTTCGACAGGTATTTTAGCTAATTCCTCTAACATAAATTCCCCAACCAGAGCTGCATGCCATGAAGTTCCGCAAGCAACAATTATTATCCGGTCTATTTTTTTTAGTTTTTCTTCGCTTAAATCCAATTCTTCCTTAATGTTTACATTTCCATTCCTTATTCTTCCGTTTAATGTCTCTGTTATAGCCATTGGCTGTTCATGAATCTCTTTCAGCATGAAATGGTCGTATCCTGATTTTTCCGCTTGTTCTGCGTCCCAGTCAATTTCATTTATTTTTTTGTCAATTTTATTTCCGTCAATATCTGTTATAGAAACATTATTTTTTGTTAAAATTGCCATCTCATTATTTTCTAAGTAAATAACCTTGTTTGTATATTTTAGAATTGCAGGAACATCAGAAGCAATAAAATTTTCATCTTTGCCTAAACCAATAATCAAAGGACTTTCGTTTCTTGCTGCTATTAATTTATCAGGCTCTTTTGAGCAAATAACACCTAAAGCATAGCTTCCTTCTATTTGTTTTAACGCTTTTCTTGTTGCTTCTTCTATATTTCCCTCATAATTATCTTCTATTAGATGGGCAATAACTTCTGTGTCAGTCAAAGAAATGAATTTATGTCCTTTTTTGATTAGTTTTTCTTTTATCTCAGAAAAATTCTCAATAATTCCATTATGAACAATAGAAATATTGTTTTTGCAGTCTGTATGAGGATGTGCGTTTTCTTTTGTAACTGAACCATGAGTTGCCCAGCGGCAATGAGATAAACCAACATTGCCTTCTATTTTTTCAAAATTTATTTTTTCTTCTTTTTTCCTTTTTTTTTGTATTTCTTCTATCTTGCCTATATCCTTTTCAACCAGGATGTTGTTTTCATTAATTGTAGAAATTCCAGCAGAATCATAACCACGATATTCAAGTCTTTTTAAGCCTTCTATAAGTATTGGAGCTGCTTTGCTTTTTCCAATATAACCGATTATTCCACACATATTTGCCTTTAAACTGAGTTTAGAAGAAAAATACAGCACTATTTAAATATTATGAACTAAGTATCTGGGTGTTATAACAAGATTTTTAATAATTAGTCTTATGCTATTGAGATAAAATGCCAAAATACAAACTAGTCTGCTTTGATGTTGATGGTACATTGATAGATTTTCCGCCAAATGATCCAAAATTCTCATGGCAGGTGTTCCATGACTATTTCCAGATTGATGAGCATAGGAGAGAAGATGCAAGAAATAAGTTCTTAAGCAAAAAAATAAGCTATTTGGAATGGGCCCAACATGACATAAACATGTGGAAGGAAGTTGGCGCAAAGAAAAAAGATTTCTTAAAGGCATTGGAAAAATTAAAATTAATGGATGGTGCTTTAGAAACTTTAAAAGAGCTTAAGAAAAATAATATAAAATTAGCTGTTATTTCAGGTACAATAAATGTTGTGCTGGAAAAGTTCATACCAAATTACAATGAATTTTTCGATGATGTTTTTTTAAGCAGAATTTACTTTGATGAAAAAGGAAATATAGAAAAAATAGAGCCAACTGAATTTGATATGATTAAAAAAGCAGAGGCTTTAAAGCATATTGCCAAAAGGGAAAACATTAGCTTAAAAGAATGTGTTTTTGTTGGGGATTATTTAAACGACATGAAGATAATGCAGGAAGCTGGCCTGGGAATAGCATTTAACTGCCAGCATGATAAATTAAAGAAAGTTGCTGATGTAGTTATTGAGAAAAAGGATTTAAGGGAGGTTTTGAAGTATGTATTAAATTAATTCTTATACTGTTTAACTTTTTCAATCAACAACGGAACTGCTCTTACAATATTATCAACAATCGTTATTGTAGCTTTTTGTGCTGACCTCGACATTGGATTTAAATCAATAACAATGACTTTTTTCTTGTTTTTAATCAATGCCTCTGTCCTGTCTCCGTCTTCTAATGGAACAAAAACAACATCTGCTTTATAGATTCCTTCTTTATTGACATACTTTCTATTGCTGTCTAAATGTTTTATTTTGCAGTTTTTTTGAGGCAGTAGAACTTCTTTAGCACCGTTCCTAATCAATTCTTTTTTTATTTTCAGTTCTCTTTTTTTAGAGGAATGAAAGATATTAACTTCTAATTTTGCAGGTATTAATTTTGATAACTGCACTAGTTCTTTTGGAACTAATGCTGCGGAATTACCATTTACAGAAATAACAGGATGTTTTGCTTTTAACAATAATTTTGCTGCTCTTTCTATGGCTTTCTTTGCCTTTATATTTGTTTTTTCACCGATTAAATAATCAAAAGCCTCTCCACGTCCATGAGCTATTAAACCATGTTTAGAAGTAATGCCTTTTTTTACACCCTCAACTAGTTTATTTCTAATAGTTAAGGAAGTATATCTTGGATGGGTTTTTGGTACTTTCATTTTGAACATACTTTTGTTTTATAGATTTTCGAAATGGAAGCTATGAACGATAGTGAGTATGCAGTCATTTTTTAATTATTGTTTTATTTTTTTCAATGTTTCCTCTTCCTTAACCTTTAGTCCAATCTTATTGAAAAAAGCGCATATATTTTTGATATCTCTTGCTAAAAACTCTTCTGCTCTTGGATGCCTTAATAATGTTGCTTGAGACATGTCAATGAATACAGGAGTTTCATTAAAATTCAGTATATTGAATGCAGACAAATCAGCATGGACTATTCCGGCTTTGTACATTTTTCTTATATTATCTATGACCTTATCAAAAAACTGCTTTTTGTTTTTAGGAATATCATCTTTTAGCATTTGAGCTATTTTATCGTTTTTTCCTACAAACTCTAAAACCAGAACATTATTTGAGAAAGTTATTGGTAAAGGTACAGAAACCTGGGCTTCTCTTGAATTCATTAAGTTTCTATATTCTCGCTGTACCCATGCAAATATTACTTTTCTCTTTTTGTCTTTGAGATTTAAGTATCTTGGATCATATTTTATATAATCGTACATTAAGTTAAAATCGCAAGTTTCTAAGCGGTAAATCTTTACTATTACCCTTTTGCCTTCTTCTGTCAGAGCAGAAAAGACATTGCTTTCCTTGCCTATGTTTATAGGGCTTTCTAAGCCTTTAAAATGGCCTTCTGTCATTAATTTGAATATAGTCCTGTTTGTAAATTCGTCAAAGACATCATGCTTTGTCTTGAAGCGTTCTTTACCTTCTTTGAATTTTTCTTTTCTGGCTTTTGGCATCTAGGCTATAGAATTAATCTTAGTTTATAAATATAGCCTGAATAATAGCGTTTATACAGAATACTATATTATACTACTCTATAGTACTCATAAACCGAAAGCTTTAAATACTAGTTCTACTGTACGGTAGTTAAAACTATCACCTCTTTTCCCTGGCGACGCTCTTTGAGTGTTGCTGGGGTTTTTATGATTATAAGTCACCATTAACTTTTTATATTCGCTTAAGTAATTC
>CAYXMT010000023.1:0-12827 GCA_964466175.1 uncultured Methanosarcinales archaeon
AGGTAAAGTGGATAGACTTGATTCTTAAGAAACATAGCCAGTATTTAGATTTGTTGAAGAAAGAGCAGGAATTAAGGTATAGGAGAAACCTAATTACAGATGAGATAAGGCAGCTAAAAAAACAAGATAGGGACATTAAGGATAAGGTTAAGGAAGCCAAAGAATTCCCGCAAAAAGTCAATGAATTAACAGCTAAGGTCAATACATTAAGAAGTGAAATCAGGCATTATTTAATGCGCGTACCAAATATTCTGCATGATTCTGTCCCAGTAGGAAAATCAGAGAAAGACAACAAGGTTCTGAGAAAATTTGGAGAAATAAAAAAACCTAATTTTGAATTAAAAACACATGAAGATGTTATTGAAAGCTTAAACTTAGGTAATTTTGATGCTGCTGCAAAAGTTTCAGGAAAAGGATTTTATTATCTTCTTGGGGATTTAGCTTTAATGGAAATGGCCTTGCAACGATTTGCTGTTGACATTTTGACAAAAAAAGGCTATATTCTTGCAGAAGTCCCATTAATGTTACGTCGCAAACCGTACGAAGGTGTTACTGATTTAGGAGATTTTGAAACAATGATGTATAAGATAGAAAATGAGGATCTATACTTAATTGCAACTTCTGAGCACGCTATTGGTGCAATGCATTCTGACCATATTTTTAATGAAAATAATCTGCCAAAGAAGTTTGTTGGTGTAAGCTCATGCTTCAGGAAGGAAATTGGAAGCCATGGCGTAGATGAAAAAGGATTGTTTAGAGTTCATCAATTTAACAAAGTAGAGCAGTTTATTTTCTGCAAACCGGAAGATTCATGGGAATTCCATGAAGAATTAATAAAAAATGCAGAAGAGATTTACAAAAAACTAAAATTACCGTACAGGGTTATAAGCATCTGTACTGCAGATATTGGAACAGTAGCTGCAAAAAAATATGATTTAGAAGCTTACATGCCTCGCGAGAAGGCTTACAAGGAAGTTGTTTCCTGCTCAAACTGCACATCTTACCAAGCTGTAAGATTAAATATAAAGTATCAAAAAGGCAAGGAAAAAGAATATGTATATACATTAAATTCAACAGCAATCGCAACCTCAAGAACATTACGGGCTATTCTGGAAAACTACCAGCAGAAAGACGGAACAGTCAAAGTTCCTACTGTTTTAGTTCCATACATGAATGGAATAAAGGTTTTAACTAAATCCTGAAACAAAAATTATTTAAACTCTTTTTGTAATGAAAACAATATGATTAATGAAAACGGAAATTTCTTTGCTTTATTGTACGTATCTTTATTATCAGTTGTAGTGTTTGGGTTATATTCATCAGAACCATCAACAACAGGTTTTGCAGTTCTGGAAAGTGATTTTTCTGAATTTGATGTTGATGTAGCAGATAATGGACAAAGTACATGCATTGATGGAAGCTTGTACCAGGAATGCTCTTCTATAATACAAGGAAAATTCTGCCAAGCTGGAAAACTTGTTGATTACTGCGAGCTTTGCGGATGCTATGCAGGAGAAGAATGCAGTGACAGGAAATGCAGTTAATAAGAACTCTTAAACGAAACTTATTTAAATTCTTTTTATCAGAGACTTAAAATGATAAAGGTAGATTCAAATTATTATGGCAGGATTCTTATAGTTATATTGGTTGTTACTTTAGTTGGATTGCGTATATCAGAACCATCAACAACAAGTTTTGCAGTCAAAGCAGATAAATGCATTGAAGGAACAAACCTTGGAGAATGCTCTGTTGTAAAGCCCAAATATTGCGATAATGGAGCCCTAAAAGACAACTGCCAAAAATGCGGATGTAGGGAAAATGAGATTTGCCAGGACAGTGGAAGCTGCCTGCCAAAATGTTCAGATGGAACAGTGTTCAGTTTTTGTTCTGACAACAAGCCATTATTGTGCCATACAGGACTTTTGCTGGAAAACTGCTTTGAATGCGGCTGCTTTCCAGGTCAGACATGCATGAATGATGGCTCATGTTCCGGAGAGGTTGAAATAGGAGCAGGCGCAGAAGAGAAAATAGCAGAACCAGTAATAGAAGAAGAACCAGAGCCAGTCATGGAAGAGCCTAAAGTAAAAGAAGCTCCAAAACCAGGCTTTTGGTGGAATTTATTCTGCAATGTGTTTTATTTCAATGAGTATGATGGCTGCATTGCTGATGCTGTCAGATACCAAAACAAATAAATATTAAAGCCTATATTTTTAATTTTAGGGGTGTTTTATGGCTTTATTCAAAGATATGTTAAGTTCAGATGAATCTCTTTTTAAGAATGAATTAGCTTTAGATTACTCTTTTCTGCCTAAAATTCTACCGCACAGAGAAAAACAGCAAAGATACATGGCAACAATCATAAAGCCTTTGATGAGTGAAAAAAACGGAAAAAATCTTTTTGTATATGGCGCTCCAGGTATAGGTAAAACCGCAGCAATGCGCTTTGTCCTAAATGAATTAGAAGAAGAAACAGATGATGTTATCCCAATTTACATAAACTGCTGGCAGAAAAATACTACTTTCAAGATAATTGCAGACATATGCGAGCAATTAGGCTACAGGTTAACTCATAACAAAAGAACTGAAGAGCTTTTTGCAATAGCAAAAAACATGCTTAACAAAAAAGCTGCTGTTTTTGCTTTTGATGAAGTTGATAAATTAGAAGAAGTCAATTTTCTTTATGATATCTTAGAGGAAATATACAAAAAATCTATTTTATTGATTACAAACGATAGGGAATGGCTAGACAATTTAGATGACCGAGTAAAATCAAGATTATTGCCGGAAACTTTGGAATTTAAGCCGTATAATTTAGAAGAAACAAAAGATGTTCTTAAGCAAAGAATGGGTTACGCTTTTGTTTCCGGAGTTTGGGATGATGATGCTTTTGAATTGATTGTAAAAAAAACCTTTGACGCACAGGACATAAGAACAGGTTTGCATTTAATGAGGGAATCCGGAAATATTGCAGAAGATAAGTCATGCAGAAAAATAACTTTAGATCATGCTAATGAAGCAATTAAAAAAATAAACGAGTTTACTATCAAAAAATCAACTGATTTAACAGAAGATGAGCAGGCAATTTTAGACATAGTAAAGAAAAACTCTGATAAAAAAATCGGAGATTTGTACATTACCTACAAAGAACAAGGTGGAGAACTAGTCTATAAATCCTTTCAGAGAAAAATAGAGAAACTGCAAAAAAATAAATTCATTTCTGTAAAAAAAACATCTGGCGGAGCAGAAGGAAACACATCAATAGTAAAAGCCAATGTAACTAAGAAACTGACTGAGTTCTGAACTTACAACCCAAAACTGTGCGGAGTAAACTCCTGAAGTTTTGGTTATAAACCAAAACTGTCTGAAAACTCTTTTATCCTTTCAAATTCCAATAGAAATTTATGCCCTTGCTCTTTCATAAAAAACATTTTCTTGTCCTTTACAAGCCGTTCTTCAATCATTCCTTTTTCCAAAAGCATATTTGCATATTCTTTTAATTTTGCATGTGATAAGTTGGATTTGTACAAAAGATGGGTAGGCTTTATTTTCCCCCCTTTCTCCCGGATCGATTTGAGAATATCGGCAATTATCTCTATTTTTCCGCGTCTCATTTTGCAAGTCTTGGCTTCTTCTTAAAAATCAGTATAAACGGTATTAGCAGATAGATAAATCCAAGCAACTGAATCAGTTCAGCTAATACATAAATGATTCTTGAATATATAACAAAAACAAAGAAAGCCTGAGAAACTAAAATCATGCCAAAGGCAATTGTTACAAACCTTGCTTTCTCGCTTTTAATTTCTACATAGTTCTGGTAATATGAATATGTTATAAGTGAAAGAAGCACGAATGATGTAAGATAAAATAATTGGTAATGTACTACACTAAGCCAGGTTGCAATAAATACAAAATAGACCAAAAGCGCAATGACTCTTTGATTGTTCCATCTAAGCCTTGAAATTATCAAAAATAAGATCATAAATCCAAGAAGCATGAAGAAAAAATGTACAATTAATGCAATTGCGTTAATGCTATAGGGTGTTATGCCAGTAAATGTCTGATGTATGGTGCTCCCAATTGCAGTTCTTGTGATTGTTGGCCTGTAAATTGCCAAAGTTCCAATAATTTTTGCTACAAATGATATTGTTATGGATAAAAAAGCAGTACTGAAGTACATGTATTTGTTCTCTTTTGTTAATTTATAGCATTTATAGCTGTAATATACTAAAAGTACGCTTACTATAACTGCTATTAGCTCAATAATAGAATCAAAGCCATAGAACCATTTTGGGCTGAATACATAAGATGGTATTCCATAAGGTATATTGTTGAATAACATACCCTAAAAAGCCTTTTTCCCTTTATAAATGTTATGCATCTTAGTTCTTTATCAGCTGTTCATAACAGTTAATAAAGACCCTTACTACCCATATACCATAACCAACTAACACCTCCCAACGTTTATTTGGTTAATAAATCAAGGGCAAACGTTTTTATCACCTCTTTTCGTTTGCTCTTGGTAATTTTATTAAACAAGCCAAATCCCCTTTTGGCTTTGTTTTTATTTTTCTAAGAAATCAAAAAATTACAAAAGCAAAAGATTGCATTTTCTACAACCAGATTAAAGAAAACAAGTGAATTATTGTCCAGAAGTCTTAGGGCCAATATGTTGTGATACAGCTTCGACTAATTCATCCACACTTGGAATACATTTTATGATTGATATTCTTTCTGAATCTAAGCTAGTCACTTCACTCCTATTTATAGGGCATAAATTGCAAGTTCCCACAAGAATGGGTCCACTGTATATCCTCATTAACAGCAATAACTTCTCCATTCTTTTCAAATTTAAAAACCCTATCAGGACGCAGGGTTGTATTAAGGTGCGCCACCTTACAAAATATCCACAATCTTAATTTTAAAGTTCAAATTCTTTCCAGCTAATGGATGATTTAAGTCAAGTGTTATTTCTTTATCTGTGACTTCAGCTATTTTTGCCGGGAACTGCTGGCCATTAGACGCTTTAACTACAAGCATCATTCCTGGTTTTGGCTCCTGATCCTGAGGCAGCTGTGCTCTTGGTATTTGTTTCTTTAGTTCAGGATTATAGTCTCCATAAGCGTCTTTTGCCTTTATCTTGGCACTCTTTTCTTCCCCTTTTTCCATGCCCAAGAGAGTATCATCAAATCCTCTTATCACTTTTCCAGAGCCAGCGTTAATTTCCAGAGGCTCTTTTCCTTCTGATGTGTCAAAAACAGTTCCATCATCCAATGTTCCTGTATAGTCAATCTTTACTTTATCTCCTTTCTTTACAGCCATTAGTATCACCCATCTATTGATTTTTTAGTTAGTTTTACTTGGTATTATATAAATTTTGAGGTAAAATTATAAAATTTCCAAAAGTTTTTAAACAATAATTTCCGGAATCAATATATGCTTAAAAAAAGAGATCATTTAATATTTATTTTAGCAATAATCCTGGTAGGCTGTACTCAGGAAGCCCCTCAACCAGTCCCAGAGACAGTTGAAGAAAAACCAATTCCAAAGTAACTATGTCTATTCCTAGCTCAGGGTCATTTACCCCTTCCAGGATTTTCATAACTTCTTCTTTTGTTGCCATTTTCAATGCTTCACCTCAAAACCATGAAATTCATTTGTTGGTTTTTCTAATTTTATATTAATTTTGCTGACTTTAGCGCCTTCAGGGCCTTTTCTGCAGAAATGTATTAACTCAGATAATTTATTGTGAAGACCTTCTGCTACAACTTCCACACAACCATCATCCATATTCCTTACATATCCTTTCAAACCCAAACCTGAAGCAATTCTTTTAGTTGTATCTCTAAAAAATACTCCTTGCACAGTGCCATGTATTATTGCATGCATCCTTCGCATATTAAACAAAGAATTATTTTCATATATAAAACTTATTCTTTTCAATATTGAAAATAAGCACTGGACATTGCTCATACTGCACTGGACATTCGCGCGTGAGATATATAAACCAATCCAACTCTATATTCCTTAAACACCCCTCGTGTTTTTAATAAGGCAGGCAGGAAAGAAGTCTAAAGTATAATTTTCCTGCCTCACCCTTTTTATTTATGGGGCAGAGGAAATAAAATTTGAGATGCTGAGAAATTAAAAATTTCTGGCACCTATTCGTAAAACTCAGAGGTGATAAAAAATGGATTTAAGCAATGAAACAATAAAGGATTTATTTTACAAACAGGTCAGAGAACTGACACTAAAAAATATGGATAGCTTTGATTTGCAGTTTTCTGGAAAGCTATTAGAAAAGAGGTGATAAAAAATGGAAGAAGAATTATTGCAGGAGCATTTACCGGTTGAAGGGTTTCCTGAAAAGGAAGATGAATTGGACATATACACTGAAGAAGGCATAGCAGAATATGTTGATGATGACAGCATAAGCCCATCAGAGCAGGGATTCATGCAGGGCTATTTAGGTGCGTAAAAATGTTCAACATATTCAAAAGAAAATTCATGGATTGGGAAGACTACAAAGCAAAGATTGACTTCATGGAAGACTTTTACTGGCAGCAGTCTGTCAGGAAGCAGAGCATAAGGAATTTGTGAAAAAACACAACATTTATATATATTAACATGATGTTAATACCATATTAATATGGTGCAAGCAATAATAAATATTGATGGCAGAACAAATAGGGTACTGAATATTGTTAAGGCTAAATTTGACCTTAAGGACAAAAGCCGAGCAATAGAGGTAATGGCCGGGCAATACGAAGAAGAAATTCTTGAGCCTCAGTTAAGGCCTGAATATATAAAGAAAGCCAGAAAAATAATGAAGCAGAAACCCATTCATGTAGGAACACCAGACAACCTTAGGAAAATGATGGGTTTGAAGTAAATGTACGCGCTGGACATTAGACTTTTTCTCAAAAAGAAATTGATAAAATTAGCAAAAAAGAATCCTAAACAAGCCGAAATTATCGCAAAAAAGTCCGAGGAACTTATTATCAATCCGCACAGATACAAAAATCTAAGAGCGCCTTTAAACTATTGGAAAAGAGTCCACATTGATAAGCATTTTGTTCTTGTATTTTCTGTCGATGAAAAAACAAAAACAATAATTTTGGAAGATTACGATCATCATGATAATGTTTATGATAACAGACCTAAGTGATACTGGGCGGTTTCTCCAAAAATTTTATAAATTATTTATTATTTCTAAAAGTTAATGAAATACATAACCATGATTTGCGGACATAATTCCGGCAGAAGCCAGATGTCGCAAGCCATTTTCAACCTTCTTAAAAAACTAAACCCAAAAGTTGATTCAGAATATGAAGCAATAAGCTGGGGCACTGGAATTAAGGAAAATAGTGGAGTAAATCCAAAAATCATAGAACCTTTGAAAGAAATAGGAATTGATGTTTCTGATTCTAAAGTTTATTTTCCAAAAATAATTAACCATCTGTTTATACAGGAAAGATTAAAAGATGTTGTCAAAGCTTTTACAATGGGTTGCATGGATAAAGCATGTGAACTTCCAGCAAAAATGCAAATTACCTCTAATGATATAATTGATTGGGATTTAGAAGACCCAGCAAAAGATGAAACAGATGTTACTGCAGTAAGGGGCAAAATAATTGGAAAAACTTTAGAGCTAATTGAGGAATTAAATAAAAAAATATAAAAACAGTTCCAATTTTCTTTAATTCATGAGAGTTCTGAGCAAAGAAGAGTTTGAGAAAGAAAAAGATATAATCAGGACAAGCTTAATTGAGAACAATCCTGTTTTTATTTATCCTACTGACACAATTTACGGTATTGGATGCAGTGCAATAAATAAAGAAGCAGTTGATAAAATAAGGGACATAAAGCAAAGAAAAACAAGCCCTTTTTCTGTTATAGCACCATCAAAAGAATGGATTGATGATAACTGCATAGTCAATGATAATGCAAAAGATTGGATTAAGAGGCTTCCAGGACCTTACACTCTAATATTAAAAACAAAAAAACAATGCGTTGCAGATAATGTCGCTCCTGGTCTAGAAGCTATAGGGGTAAGAATCCCTGACCATTGGTTCAGCAATTTTGTTTCCGAAATAGACATTCCAATTATAACAACATCTGCAAATAAAAGCGGAAATGATTGTATGACTTCTTTGGAGGATTTAGACTCAGAAATAAAAAGCAGGGTTGATTTTATTGTCTATGAAGGAGAAAAAAAAGGAACACCAAGCAAAATAATTGATTTAACAGATGAAGAAAAAGTTGTTGAGAGGTAATTAATCTATCTCATTCATACCAATAACATTCTTTTTATCTTTATCATCCGCTATTCTCGGACAAGCTGTATTGACCCAGAAATCAATAAATGGAAAATTTTCCATTTCCATCACATCTAAAGTGTCAAAAACAAAAACAAAGCATTTCTTTCCTTTTTTCTCAAGTTTTTCTTTAATCTCCAGAGCTTTCTTGTAACTATTCTGTCCGGGTTTTGTAGAAACCAAAATCCCGATATTCTCAGCACTAAGAAACCTTACATATCTTGATTTCTTTATTTTTTTATAATCTTCAATTTCTTTTTTATCTAATTTTGAAAACACGCTTGAAACAGGATTAAATGTAAAAACTTCTTTTCCAGTCTTTAAAGCAACACCTAATGGGTGGAATTCACCAGAACCAATATAAAGATAAGCATCAACATCATCCTTAATTTTCACAGCAGAATTAACATCGCATCCTAACAACTGTCCAGGATTTTTTTGAGTTCCCTTTCCAACTAAAACCGATTTATTATTTTTCTCTAAATATTGTTTTATTTCTTTTATTGAATCCAAAAACTGCGTTGTTGTAACTAAACCTATCTTTCCCGGAAGTTTATCTGTAGCAATCTTGTCAAAATCAACTTTCCCAATGTATTTCGAATGTATGAATAATGTTTTCATAAGAAGAAGGAATATTATTGGATTTATAAATGCTTACTAAATCCAAAACATTTTTAAACAATATACCTATCCCAATCCATACCTATGAGTGATGATGGTCATAATAACATTATGGCTTGAGTGAGGTTTAAATTCTAATCGAATACCTCATATAATAACTTATAATGGGGGAAAAAATGGCATCAATAGAAGTTCCAAAAGAATCAGTGGACAAGATTTATGAAGTTATAGAAACAGCAAAAACAACTGGTAAGATTATGAAGGGTACTAATGAGACAACAAAAGCTATAGAGAGAGGAAAAGCAAAATTTGTTGCTATAGCTAAGGATATAGACCCTGCAGAGATAATAATGCACATTCCGGTAATTGCAGAAGAAAAAGATGTTCCTTGTTTCACAGTTCCAAGCAAGGAAGAGTTAGGAGCAGCTGCTGGAATCCAGGTAGGGACAGGAAGCGTTGCTGTAATAGAAGAAGGAGAAGCTAAGAATCTAATAAAACAGGTCTTAACCCAAATAAAGTAAGATGGAAAAGGAAAAAGCAAAACCAGATGCAGAAAGGCCAGATAAAGGAAGAAGACCTGCACCTGTACAGGAAAAAAAAGGTGCAGTAACATTTTCATCTGCAGTTCCAGCAAAGGTTGAGGAAATAATAGAAAGAACAGGAACAAGAGGGGAAGCTATTCAGGTAAGATGCCGCGTTCTTGATGGCAGAGATCAAAATAAAATCCTAAGGCGTAATGTCCGCGGTCCCATTCAAGTTAACGATATCTTAATGCTAAGAGAAACTGAGATTGAGGCAAGAAGATTAAGAAAATCCGGAAGAGGTTTAGGTTAAAATGCCAAAATGCACCTTTTGCGGTATTGTATTGCTGCAAGGAACAGGAAAGATGTTTGTACAGAAAGATGCGAAAATCTTATATTTCTGTTCATCTAAGTGTGAAAAAAACATGCTAAAGTTAAGAAGAAAGCCAATAACAACAAAATGGAGCACTAGATACGAGAAAAACAAATGACTAAGCAGCAAACATTAGTTTTGATAAAACCAGATGGCCTAGTAAAGTCATTGACTGGTAACATAATTACTGAACTCTCTAATACAGGTTTAATTGTAGCTGGTGCTAAAATTGTCTCGGTAACAAGAGAACTAGCTGAAGAGCATTATCAGCATTTGAGAGAAGAAAAGTTCTTTGACGAGCTGATAAAATATGTGATGGGTGAATATCATGTTAAAAGAGTATTGGCTTTGGTTTATCATGGTGAAAATGCAATCAAAAAAGTAAGAAGGGTTATTGGAGAGACTAATCCAGAAGATGCAGCACCTACTAGCATAAGGGGAAAATACGGCAGGGTTACAAAAGAAGGTGTTTTCGAGAATGTTGTCCATGCATCAGAGAATGAAAAAGAAGCAGAGAGAGAAATAAAACTTTGGTTCAGGCCAAAAGAGATTATATATACTATTTATCCTACTAAATCTAAAGAGGTTAAGAAAACAGAATATTTCTGGAAATAATTTTTACGAGAGGTATAAACTATGACTGAAAAGATGGTTGACAGGGTTATGGGTATCATGCAGAAACCCACTAACATAAGGAATATTGCTATTTGCGCTCATATTGATCACGGAAAAACAACTTTTTCTGATAATTTATTGGCAGGAGCCGGCATGATGTCAAAAGAAGACGCAGGCAAAGCCTTAAAATTAGATTTTCATGAAGACGAACAAGAAAGAGGAATAACAATTGACACAGCTGCTGTCAGCATGGTGCATACTTTTGAGAATAATGAATATTTAATTAATCTTCTTGACACACCAGGCCACGTTGATTTTGGCGGTGATGTTACTAGGGCAATGCGTGCTTCAGATGGGGCTATTGTGCTTGTAGATGCAGTTGAAAGCATTATGCCTCAGACAGAGACAGTTTTGAGACAAGCATTGAGAGAGCTTGTAAAGCCTACATTATTCATAAATAAAGTTGATAGATTAATTAAAGAATTGCAATTAACACCAGAACAGATGCAGGAAAGATTTCTAAAAATAATTACTGCTGTTAACAAGCTTATTATGGAAATTGCGCCAAAAGGTTATGGAGAAAAATGGCAGGTTAATGTGCAGGACGGTTCAGTATGTTTTGGCTCTGCATTCCATAACTGGGCTTTGTCCATACCCTACATGCAGAAAAAAGGAATTTCATTTAAGGAAGTTATAGAGGCTTATACTGCAGGAGATAATTACAACGAATTAGCAGATAAAGCTCCACTGCATGAAGTTGTGCTTAACATGGTCATAGAACACTTACCTAACCCAGTAGATTCCCAAGCTTATAGAATTCCGGTAATCTGGCATGGAGACATGGAAAGTGAAGACGGTAAATCCCTGGTAAAATGTGATTCTAGCGGCCCTTTATATTTTGTTATAACAAAAATAGTCATTGACCCTCAAGCAGGGGAAATATCTGCTGGAAGATTATTTTCAGGAACAGTCACAAAAGGAACAAATGTTTATCTAAACAGGTTAAAGCAAAACTCTAAGATTCAGCAGGTTTTCATATACAATGGAGCAAAAAAGGAAATTGTTGATAATGTTTTAGCAGGAAATTTTGTTGGAGTTGCAGGAGTTAAGGCAAACGCAGGAGAAACAATAACTCTGGATGAGGATGGAACACCTTTTGAAAAAATTACACATATTTTTGATCCGGTTGTTACTAAAGCAATTGAAGCGAAAAAACCAAGTGATTTGCCTAAATTAATTGATGTTTTGAGAATGGTTGGCAAGGAAGATCCTACAATCCAGATTGAGATTAACGAGGAAACAGGAGAACATCTGATGCACGGCATGGGAGAGCTTCATTTAGAAGTCATAGAAAACAGAATTAAGACAGAAAAAGGCGTGGAAATTACATCCAGCCCCCCAATAGTTGTGTATCGTGAAACAATAACAAAACCAAGCCAGGAAATAGCAGGAAAAACCCCTAACAAGCACAATCTATTCTTCTTTAAAGCTGAACCATTGGAAGATTCAATCTCTGAAGCAATAAAGAAAGGTGAAGTAAGGGAAGGAAGGATAAAGAAAAAAGATTTAGAGTTAAGGGATAAATTAGTAGAGTGCGGAATGGACAGCAAGACCGCTTTAAAGATAAAAGATGTTTTTAATGGTAATATATTCCTTGATGTAACACGTGGACAGGTTCATGTTGGAGAAGTTATTGAAATGCTTCTTGATATGTTTGAGGATGTTATGAGAAAAGGGCCATTAGCCCATGAGCCATGTTTGAAGGTTAAAGTCATGCTTACTGATATGAAGCTACACGAAGACGCTATCCATAGAGGTCCGGCTCAGGTTTATCCTGCAGTAAGAGAAGGAATTAGAGGGGCCATGATGACTGCCAAGCCATTAATTTTTGAGCCATACCAAATCCAGAGAATAGAAGCTCCATCTGAGTTCCTGGGAGAGATTTCAAAATTGATTTCTAATAA
This sequence comes from uncultured Methanosarcinales archaeon, assembly GCA_964466175.1. Lineage (GTDB taxonomy): Archaea > Nanobdellota > Nanobdellia > Woesearchaeales > GW2011-AR4 > JACPJP01. The sequence continues at coordinate 12,410 of CAYXMT010000023.1, forward strand.
AAGAGGCCAGTTGCTGGATGCACAGCAGGAAGGAAACTTGTCAATTATTAAGGCAAAACTGCCTGTAGGAGAGATGTTTGGCTGGAGTTCTGACTTAAGGTCTGCTACAGGGGGCAGAGGAAATTCATCTTTAGTAGACCAGATGTATGAAAAACTTCCTGAAGAACACCAGGACAGAATAGTAAAGCAAATAAGAGACAGGAAAGGCTTATCTGATGCGCAGGTTGGGGTTTAAGAAAATATGCCCCTACCGAGAAAGGTATAAAAGGTATTTATTCCCTATTTCTATAAACCATTAGAACAAGTGATTAGTAATAAATAGATTAATAAATAGATTAATGTTTCTATAAAGTATGTCTGGACATGATACATAATTAATTAACGGGTGTGGATAATGATGCAAAGCAATGGAAGAGCT
>CAYXMT010000024.1:0-11303 GCA_964466175.1 uncultured Methanosarcinales archaeon
GTAGAGCCTAAAATAGACAGTTTTTTCATTTCCACCCAAGTATAAGTTATACTCGCCTATTTATAAGGATTATCATAATTTAATAATAATTAGAACTATCCCTTATTCAGAGCATCTATCTCCCTAAGAACAGTATCCACAATCTTGTCTTTCTCTACCTTAGCAACTATTTTCCCATCTCTATATAATAAATTAGTTCCAGAAGGCCCACCAACAATCCCGATATCAGCTTTCTTGCTTTCTCCCGGGCCATTGACAGCGCAGCCCATTACTGCAATATGTATTGGTTTTTTTATTTTCTCAGTTTTGTTTTCAATTTCTTCAGAAATTTTTATTACATCTATTTGAGACCGGGCACATGTAGGGCATGAAGTTATTTCTATGCTATCTTTTCTTAATCCAAGGGCTCTAAGAATTTTTTGGGCTGCCTTAACTTCCTCTTTTGGATCATCTGACAATGAAACACGAATTGTATCACCAATGCCTTCTGAAAGCAAAATGCCCATCCCAATTGAATTTTTTATTGTACCTGGAAATTTGCTTCCAGCTTCTGTAACGCCTAAATGCAAAGGATAATCTGTTTTCTCTGCAAATAATCTATAAGCTTGAACCATCCTTGGAACGTCTGATGCCTTCAAAGAAACAATTGTATCATAGAAATCCAGTTTTTCCAGAATTTTAACATGCCTTAAAGCGCTTTCAACCATTGCTTCTGCACTATAGCCATATCTCTCAAAAAGATCTTTTTCCAAAGAGCCTAAATTAACTCCAACTCTTATAGGTATACTATTATCTTTTGCGGCATTGACAACCAGCTTTATTTTTTCTTCGTTTCCTATATTACCTGGATTAATCCTTAGCTTGTCAGCATATTTAGCTGCTTCTAACGCTATTTTATAATCAAAATGAATATCAGCCACTAAAGGAATGCTTATGTTTGCTTTTATCTCTTTTAATGCGTTAGCTGCTTCCATTGTCGGTGCAGAAACCCTTATTATATCGCATCCAACATCTTCTAATTCATGAATCTGTTTTAGGGTTGCATCTACATCAGTTGTATCTGTTGTAGTCATTGATTGTATGGTAATTGGAGCATTACCGCCAATAAACTGCTTACCAACTTTAATTTTCCTGGATTTTCTTCTTTGTACCATCTTAATTGTATGTAAAAAAGAATATAAAATATTTTAAAAATGTATTGATTCTTTTGACTTTAAGGCTCTGTCCTAAATCTCGTTAAAACTCGGGTTGCCATCTGGTTCGCATTTAATGTTATTAGTTATTGCGGACATTTCCCGTATGGAGCGTCCCCTTTGTCCGCTTAATGTTTTAGTTTCAGATGCTCACATATTGATGGCAACCAGTATTTAGGACATAGCCTGACTTTAACAAATATTTAAATAAGATAAAAAATTAAAATAAAAAATGAAGCACACACTGAAAATAACCTTCTTGTTGGTGTTTATTTTCTTCATAACACAAGTTATAGGCCTTGCAATAGTTAATCAATATATTAATACTCAAGAGTATATCGACCCTGAAACAAAGGTAGTAACCAAAGAAATTGTTTCTGAAGACCTGCCTTACAACATGGAAAGACCCCAGATAGAAGAATCTGTTTCTTATATCTGGATATTGTCTGCAATTATTTTTGGGACTGTATTAATGCTGATATTGATAAAATATAAACGAATGGGATTGTGGAAACTCTGGTTTTTTCTTGCGGTTTTCTTTACAATGACAGTTGCGTTTGCAGCGTTTATTCCGCAAACAATTGCAGCAATCCTGGCATTTATACTGGCGATAATAAAAATATACAAACCAACAACAATAACACAAAATCTTACAGAAATCTTTATTTACGGAGGCTTAGCTGCTATATTTGTTCCGGTGATTAATTTATTTTCAGTGTTTGCCTTGCTTATTTTAATCTCAATCTATGATATAATAGCTGTCAAGCATACTAAACATATGGTAACACTGGCAAAATTCCAGACAAAGAGCAAGGTTTTTGCAGGCCTTCTAATACCTTATGAGGGGAAAAAAGGCAAGATTGCAGCAAAAGAAGATGGGATTATGCAAAACAAAGGTGCTAAGATTGCAGTCCTTGGTGGTGGAGATGTAGGTTTTCCGTTGATATTTGCAGGAGTTGTTATGAAAGATTTGATGCTTGGCAATCCAGAGAGTGTTGCCTTCCTGAAAGTATTGATAATACCCGTGTTTGTTAGTTTGGCATTATTTTATCTGCTGGTTAACAGCAATAAAGATAAATTTTATCCGGCAATGCCTTATTTGACTGTTGGGTGCATAGTTGGATATTTTGCTGTTTTATTGATGCTCTAAGTCGGAATCAGAACCTTCGTCTAGTCTTGTCTGCTTTTCTTCAATCATTTCATTGAGTTCTTCAGCTTTTTCCTCTTCATGGTCATTGAATTCCTGCAGCCTTACTCCTTCTTTTTTAGCATATTTGTACAGAGATTTTTGGCCCTGCTCAACAGCGTAGCTTATGGGATTGATTACCATGCCGTCTGTTGCAGCTATCACCTGGCAATTTGTTTCTTTTTGTATTTCTCTTATTTCATACAATGGATCAGCTTTTAGAAAATTAATTCCAAAATGCGTTATTATTGCCAGTCTTGGATTTACTTTTTTGATTATATTTATTGCATCTTCCTTGCATAAATTATTCCTGTTTTCATCTTTTTTCAGGCAAGGCACATTTAAGATCAGGACATTGGAATTTTCATATTCTGATATTGCTTCTGCGCTGCTAGTGGTGTCTCCGGTATAGGTCAAAGTATAATCAGGAGTGATGAATTTAAATCCTATTGCATTGGAATCAGAATGCTTTGCCTTTATTGCCTTTATTTCAACATTATTTATTCCTACTTTTTTCCCTTGCTCCAGAACTATGAACCTCTCTAAACAATCGCGGTAATATTTTTGTAAAAACGGTGCTTGATTATCGCTGCCATTAATTACTGTGTTGTTTGCCACTAAAACACCTTTTTTATCAAAACCGCTGTAGGTCATAGCATCAATTACTGCGTTGATGTCATTGCAATGGTTAAGATGGTTATGTGTCACAAACAAGGCAGTGTTTGCCCTTAAGTTTATATCTGCGGCTTTAGCCATAACTAAAGATCCAGGACCAGGGTCTATGTGGAACTGGTCATCATTTATTTGGAGTATAATTCCTCCAGAAGCTCTTATTTGCTTTCCAACAACGTAACTGTCTCCGCCTGTACCAAGAAATATAATGTTAGATGTGATTTTTAACCCCCGGAAGTGATTAAAACTAAACTAGATTATAAAGTTTTCTATTAAACTAATATGTGTGTTTTATTCTGTATTAAACGAAAAGTATATAAATTTAAACCTTACTAGGACAACTTAACAGTAAAAAGTGGTGTACGCATGATTAACCTTGTAAAAACTTTTATTAACAAAGTTCTGAGAAGCTTGTTTAAGAAAAAGAAGAATGTTAAGTTGGGCTTATATGGATCGCCTAATGGTGGCAAGACAACATTAGCCAATAGAATCTGCAAAGACTGGCTTGGAGAGGATATGGGTTCTGTTTCTAATATTGCTCATGAAACAAGAGAAGTGCAGATTAAAGAGCAGATAAACATTAAGTCAAAAGGCAAAGAGCTTACTTTTAATTTAGTGGATACTCCGGGAATAGCCACAAAAATTGATTATGAGGATTTTATCAAATCTGGAATGAAGGAAAAACAGGCCAAGCAGCGTGCAAAAGAAGCAACTAAAGGTGTTATAGATTCCATTAAATGGCTTGATGAGATGGATGTTGTAATAATTGTCTTAGACTCAACAAAAGATCCTTATACTCAAGTTAATATCACTATGGTTGGGAATTTACAGGCAAGAGATATTCCTGTTTTAATTGTAGCTAATAAGTCAGATTTGAAAAAAGCAGACATAAAAAAAGTGCAGGCAGCATATCCTCAATATAATGTTATAGGAATCTCAGGGAAATACGGCAACAACATAGATAAATTTTATGAAGGATTGTTTGCTATAGCAGGATAAAACGCAACTTCGTTGCATTTTATGCCTCCCCATCAGAGAATATACATCGGGATGTGCCCGCCCCAACACATGATGTTGAGGGCACACAACTAAGTAAAAAATATAAACGAACTAAAAAAAGAGGGAAAATGGTAACACTACAATTTGTACCTTATCATGAGATAGAGGAACTGGGCAGTGCGCGTAGAGTAAAAAAACTTATTGATATTGTTAAACAGAACAAAATTGTTATGCTGCAGGGCAGATTAAAAAAAGAGGAAGAAACAGATTTGATATCTATAGCAATGGAAGAGTTTGGGAGCAAGTTCAAGGGAATAGAATTGGCTGTAATAGACCCTGAAACCAAAGATCAGTCAGGAATGAAAAAAGTCAGGAGCAATTTTTTTGGGTTTCTTTTGGGAGACAGGCAAGGACTTACAATAATAGGGCCTGCAAGTATTGTGAAAGAAATAAAGAAGGATCCAGATAAGATTGAGCTTTTGACAAAAGAAGCTAGAAAAGGCAAGAAAAAATAATTTGTTGATAAAAAATGCCCCATCAATGTGTAAGATGCAACAACTTCTATGAAGATGGAGCACAGGAACTGTTAAACGGCTGCAATTGCGGCGGAAGACTGTTTTTCTTCATTAAAAAAGAAAAATTAGATGATATGAAGAAGTTTGCTGAGGTTTCTAAATTAAGCGACAAGGATAAGGAACAAATAGAACATGATATATTTGACCTGGTGGGAAGCGAAGTTGATAAAGACCAGCCGGTAATTCTTGATTTGGAAGCAATAAGAATCATGAAGCCAGGTAAGTATGAGCTTGATTTGGTGCATTTATTCAAAAAAGAGCCGTTGATATTTAAATTAGAAGATGGCAAGTACATGATTGATTTGGTGCAGAGTTTTGAGAAGTTTAAGAAGAGATAGTTATTTGCCCGTCATTATTTCTATTACATCTCGGTTATTGAGAACATAATCCTTTCCAACTGGTTTTTTTGACTTAACATCTATTGCTTTGATAAAGTTATCTCCTATATCTGTGTGCAGCTTATATGCAAAATCCAATGCAGTTGATTTTGGAGGCAATAAAAAACAATCAGGTAAAACGTTTCCATGTTGATCCTGGAGTTTGTTTACTCCCCCTGGAAAAATTGCTATATATTTTAGTAAATCAAAAATAGATTTATCCAAAATTTCCTGCACACCAGTTGTGCCACTTTTCTTTAAAATATTATTCTTAATAAATTCTAATGCCTTTTTCTGTTTTTCATTCAATTGCTCGCTATTTATTTTAAAATCATTTTCTCCAGGTATATAATCAATCAAATTATTTTTTGCAGCCTCTTTTAAGGCCAACTCAGACTCGGCAGAGCAAGCAATTAAAATCTCGTCAGGAAATTCTTCTTTTAGTTTTTCAAAATTTTTTTCTGCTCCAGGAACATCAATCTTATTACAGGCAATCATCATTGGTTTTGTAGCTCTTCTGAGTTCTATTGCAATTTTTATCAGAACATTATGGTCCCATTTCGTTATATCCGGATTTAATTTCAGCTTTTCAATTACTTCCTTGACTAATTTATCAGTTACCCTTAATGAGCTCAGATGCTTTGCTATTGCTTCCTTTAATTCGTGTTTTTCCTGATTAACTATCCTGGCAAATTTCTCCCAGCCTTTTTCTATTAGTCTTAAATACCACATATCCAATTCATTTTCAAGGAATCTTATGTCATTTGTAGGGTCATAGCTTCCCTGATCAACTGGTTCACCTTTTTCATTTGTCGAGCCAGAAACATCGATTACATGTATCAGAACATCAGCCTGGTTTAGATCATCAAGAAATTGATTTCCCATGCCTTTGCCTTCATGCGCTCCAGGAACTAAACCTGCTACATCTAATAGCTCAACGGGAATAAATCTTTTTCCATCAATGCAATAGCCGAATTTCGGATTGCATTTTGAATTAAATTCTTTATCAACACAATCAACTCTTACAAATCCAGTTCCGTGGTTGGGCTTTATAGTTGTAAAAGGATAATTAGCGGTTTCTACCTCTGCTAAAGTCGCTGCTTTGAAGAAAGTCGATTTTCCAACATTGGCCTTGCCTACTATACCTATTAACATGATAGCTGTGCTAATTATCTTCACTTTAATTATTTTTGTTTTTACGAATTGAGCATATTATTAGAATATATTAATATCTATACTAGTATACTATACCGAAAGATTTATAAATTTAGTATACTGAATGTGCCTTATGGTTTACATAGAAAGAGGTTACCAAGGAGATGTTGTAAGGGAGATACAGCAATTCTCAGTGAAATATGTAGATGTATACTCTTTACAAAATCTGTATGTAATGATGCACGAGCTGCTGCAGGAGGAAGGATGGTACGGATTTGAAGATAATGATGCAGGCATGGCAGCGCATTCTGAAATAGAAACATTATACTCTGAAAATATTTATCAGCAAGGCATACATAAAGGCGGAAAAGAAATGTGGGTTTGGTGGAGAGCACGCAAACATTACGAAACAAGAAGAAGCGATTATTTCCTGAATGTGCTGGATATAGACTGGCATTGCGTTTCTATGAAGGCAATAGAAATAATGCATCAAGGGAAAAAAATGAAGACCCAGCAAGGCGAGATTGAGATGTTTTTTAAGCCCAGGATAATGTCGGACATGGGGAATAAATGGAAGAGAAACTGGTTTTTGAAACATTTTAAGCATATATATGAGGATAGACTTATGCACGCATATCTTGAAAAGAGAGAAAAAGTTTTGTGGAGAGACGCTTACAGGATTCAAAGCAAAGTAAAGTCTTATTTAACCCTAAAGACATGGATGCCAACTGCAGCACCTTTCCATCCAATAAAGTATGGTTTCGAGAATCCTCAGCATATTTAATTATTCTAATAGGTAATATTTTTAAACATGCTTGATTTACAGTTATAATCCTATGCCTCCGTAGCATAGTAGCCATTGCGGCAGGTTTGTAACCTGCAGGTCGGGGGTGCAACTCCCTCCGGAGGCTTTTTAATAGAAAATTATATAAACAAGTTATATCAGAATATTAATCTAACAAAGACTAAGGGGTTTATATTCTTGAGTTGAGGGAAAACCAATGGGGAGAAAAATTACAGTAATTCCTAGAGCACCTTTTGGAAGAATTCTAATGAAAGCAGGTGCTAAAAGAGTTTCAGCAGATGCTGTTGATGCTTTTACGGAAATTCTGACAGAGATGACAGAAAAAATAGCAACGCAGGCAGCAAAGATATCAAAACATTCCGGAAGAAAAACTGTTAACGAAGGAGACGTAAAGCTAGCTGCCAGGCAATAACATTACTTTTTGATTTCTCGTCGATAAAATGATTATTTCCAAAACCTTTATAAACAACCCTATATACTACAAACTATATTCCAAAAAAGAATATTTACAAAGATAATGTTAGGGGGTGTCGATTAAATGGACAATAAAGAAATATTCAATGTTTTTTTCAGAGAAAAACCAGCTATGATGTTGGTTGAACTCAAAAATGCTAAGTCAGAAGTTTATGCTTCATCTTTGGCAAAATGCGTTGATTGCACATATTCTCATGTTGTTAAGATTCTTCAGGAAATGGAAAAATCTGGTTTAATAAATTTTGAAAAACAAGGCAGATTAAAGCTGCTTACATTAACAAAGACAGGTTCTGAAGTTGCTGACCATATTGATGGGATAAGAATTACTTTGTAATTAAACTATTTCTTCCATTGCGTTTTTTTCCAAAACTGTCTTGGCCTTGTTGATGAACTCTTCTTCCATGTCTGTAGGTATTAGGGCTCCAGCTGCATTTGCATGGCCGCCAGCTTCGCAATTTGGCGCGCCTTTTATTATGTCATCAATAATTTTTTTCAAGTCTATATTCTCGTTGTTTCCACTCATCCTCAAAGAAACTTTTGTTGTACTGTCTATTAACTGCGCCATGGACATTATGAACTTTTCTTCGGCGTTATTTGATTTTGACAAAATAGAAGCTAAAGTTCCTATTAGGGTTGACCTTATTTGGTCTTGGGCATTAATTATTACATAACCATTGCCTTTTATTATGGAACCAGAGGTTTTATTTGCATCATACCATTTTAAGGAATTTATTATTTCTTTTTTGTAGGAACTCATCAAGTAGATTGCTTTTTTCTTTATCTTTTCATCTCCCAAGCATGCACCAATGCCCAAAGATGCTTTATCTAATCTTCCGCAGGCATTAAGCAGTGTTGAAAATTCCTTAACGTCCTTTGTCGGACTTTCATGATTTTCCTCTCTTAAAAGATAAACATTTCCAAGAACATCTTCCGGATTTTTTTCTCCAAGTCTTGTTAAGATGACTCCTGTTACTAGGTTTTTCATCTCTTCTTCACTCAAATGTACAACTTTTTTCCATCCCTTGTCCTTTTTTGGATTTATTCCCAATTGCTGCAGAAATTGTATTGCTCCGGATTCGTTTCCGGTAACTCCCGGAATCAAAGGGTCTGTGCAGTACTCTAAGACTTTATGCAAAGGTTTTGTTTGGGCCCCAAATAATCTTAGTCCCTTAATGACCTTAATTTTCCCTTTATCTATAGCAGTTTGTAAAATTTCATTATTGATTTTTTTAAATCCATTCTTTTCCTGCATGTCTCCTATAGCTCCAATTACAGCTACATGCGCAAACTCTTCTATATTTTTATCAATAGTGCTTGCGAATAAATAGACTACGCCTGCTCCGGAAACTTCATTTCCGCCATCAATACCAAATTTATGCGGATTCACAAAGAAAACATTGCCACCTTTAATTTCTTTTTTTTCAGGCTCGTGATGGTCAAGAATAAACACTTTCTTTTCTTTAAACAATTCTTCCAGATCAGTTATTACTCCTGAACCAAGGTCTGTGAATACAAAATAGCTGTATGGTTCGCGGGCTAATTCTTCCAGCACTTCCCTTTTTATCTGCTGGATTATAGAGATGGAATACTTTCTGTTGTCATTATTCAGCAATTTGACCATTAAAGAGGCAGCGCTTATGCCATCGGCATCCAAATGGCTTATAACTCTGATAACTTTATTTTTTGGGATTTGTTTAAACTCTTCCGCGACTTTTTTTATGTCCTCTTTAAATAACTCATAAGAATCCATTTTAGGATTTTTAAGAAATAAGGTTGTTTATATTTGTTTTGATTTTACGCTTTCTTGTAATGTGTTTTATTACGAGGAATTGCAGGAAGAAAATAGTCAAAATATTCAGTTAATATTGTCAGGTCTTGGGATTGCAGTTCGCTAGCTATCTCTGTTAAGCCACTGTCGTGGAAACCTTTTAAAAGTGCTTACCATGCCTCATAGTAGTCCATTAAACTTTTAGTTACTGGGAAGAACGTTACGTTGGTTGCAATCAAATTAGTGAATTTGTTAGATACATTGTCAATAAATTAATGCTACTTCCCAAACCTTCTTTCTCTTCTTTTAAAGTCCTCGATTATTTTAACTAAATCCTGTTTGGTGAATTCCGGCCATAATTTGTCTACGAAGAACAATTCAGAATAAGCTGTCTGCCATAATAAGAAATCACTTGTTCTTTTTTCTCCACCAGGCCTTATTAAAATATCGGGACTGCTGCTAAGATATAAATTTTCATTCAATAATTCTTCATTGATATTTTTTTCATCAATTTGCTTATTCTTAATTTTTTGAATGATTTTCTTTAATGCGTCTGTTATTTCTGCTTTAGAACTGTAAGCCATTGCGAAGTTTAATTTGAAATTGCTGTTTTTCATTGTTTTTTCCATGACTTCCTGCATTTCTTCTTGTATGTCTTTAGGGAATAACTGCAAGCGCCCGATAAACCTTACCCTAATGCCATTTTTATCCAGCCTTTCATCATTTTTTAGTTTCTTAATATTCTGTTTGAACAAGACAAATAAGGCCTTTTTTTCCTTTTCAGCCCTTTTGAAATTATCCATGGAAAAAGTATATAATGTTAATTCCTTAATTCCAAGCTCCTGACACCATTTCAGAATGTCTTTTACTTTTTCAGCCCCGAACTTGTGGCCCTGCCATGGTTTTAAGCTGCGTTTTCTTGCATAGCGCCTGTTGCCATCGAGAATTATTGCAATTGATTCGGGATTTTTATCTTGTTTCATATTGTATTCGTTGAATTACTCTTATTAATAAATATTTGTAAAAAATTGAGCATTGCTATAAATTTATATATCTGTCTGATTTAATTGCTAATAATGAAATACAACATTAGATCTGCTTTGTGGCTAAGTTTGATTATTTTTATAGTGTTTTTGCTGCAAGCAGTCTTTAAGGGGCTTACAGATTATTTTATACTGGATACAAGAACTGTTTTGTTTGAATTCTATACTTTAATAACCGCTATATTCCTGCACTCTGGTGTTCCACATTTGCTTTATAATTTATTTGCATTAGCATTATTTGGCACAATTTTAGAACATGTGATTGGAAGCAGGAAATTTCTTATTTTATTCTTTGTTTCAGGATTGGCTGCAAGTTTAGTTAGTTTACCGTTCTATACTCGCGTTTTAGGAGCTTCCGGAGCTGTTTTTGGGATTTTGGGTATGTTGGGAATATTAAGGCCAAAAATGACAGTATGGCTATACTCTATGCCTATGCCGATGATTGTAGCCTTGTTTGTGTGGGCGGCTGGCGATGTTTTGGGGATATTTGCTCCATCCGGAACTGCAAACATTGCACATTTAGGTGGATTATTTATAGGGGTATCTGCAGGATTTTATTACAGGAAACGATTCAGGGAAAAGAGAGAAAAAAAGGAAGATGTGCATATTGATGAAGATAAGGTTAAGGAGTGGGAAAAGAGTTTTTAGATTTTTTACACAACCTTTTTAAACATTATTCTAACTCATTAAACTATGAAAGTTAAAATCAATAAAGAATTGATAGAGCACGTTGCAGAAGTTGCAAGATTAAAGCTTACAGGCAAGGAAATAGAAAATTTTTCTAAAGAGATTAAGGAAGTTATTGAAGCATTTTCAAAGCTGGATAAGACTGATACAAAAGGCATTGAAGCAAGCCTGCAGGCTGTTGAATTGAAGAATATGCTGAGAGAAGATAAAGAAGAAAAATCCTTTACACAGGATGAAGCCTTAAGCTTAACAGAGCATAAAAAAGACGGATACTTTAAGGGCCCGAAGGCAGTTTAAGAGGTGAAAAATGAAAATTTATCCAATAATTTTGATAGCAAGTATTATTGTGTTAGCAGGTTGTGGTGCAGA
>CAYXMT010000025.1:0-1550 GCA_964466175.1 uncultured Methanosarcinales archaeon
GGTTTTATATCTTTCTTTTTTAACTCATCAAAATGCTTTTTTCCGTGGCCTGTAAGCAAATAAATGTTTTTGCACCCTGCTTTTATCCCCATATCAATGTCATGAGGATGGTCACCAATAACCCATGAGTTCTTTAAATCTATACTGAATTCTTTTTCTGCTTCTTTTATGTATTTAATGCTTGGTTTTCTGCAGTCACAAGACTGTTCAGGAGTGTGAGGGCAATGGTATATTTTTTTTATCTCTATGTTTTCTTTTTTTAATTCATTAACCAGTTTTTGATTGAATTTATGCATATCCTTTTCTGTGTGTATGCCACGGCCAATGCCTGACTGGTTGGTTATGATAACAAAAATAAATTCTTTTGAAAGTTTTTTAAGTCCTTCTATGACTCCTGGAAGTAATTCAAAGTCTTCGGTTTTGTAAGTATATCCATGTTGATCTTTTGTTAAAGTTCCATCTCGGTCTAATACAATAACTTTATCCATTTTCAATGCTTTCCTTAAGCTCTTCAATGCTGACAGTAGAGGTGCCTATTTTTCCCACTGTTATGCCGGCTGCATGGTTTGCGATTACAGCAGCATCCTTAAATGAAGCTCCAGATGCCAAAGCAAGCGTTAATGTAGCGACAGAAGTGTCTCCTGCGCCTATGATATCATAAACTTCCTTGGCAAATGTCGGAATGCTTGTTATTTTGTCGTTTTTTTCAAACAATGACATTCCTTTTTCTCCTTTGGTTATCAGGACAGTGCTGTTCAGTTCTTTCAATAGCTTTTTCCCCATTTTTTCCACTTCAGTATCTTTGATTTCTTCTTCTGGAAGGCCAGTCATCTGGCATGCTTCTGTTTGATTGGGAGTTATCAGAGTAGAATCTTTATAGAATTCCTTATGCCCTGGCTTAGGGTCTGTTACAATTATCTTATTCTTTTCTTTGCAAAGCCCTATAAGCTTTTCCATAATGCTTTTTGTTATGACGCCCTTTGCATAATCAGAGACTATAATAGCATCAATTTCATCTATTTTTTTGGAAACAAAATTAAAAACATTGTTTTCTGTATCGGCATCTACATCGCCTTTTTTTTCATAATCAAATCTTAAGAGCTGCTGATTTTTTCCAAAAACCCTTACTTTTTGTATGGTTCTTTTGTTTTTATCATTAATCAAACCTGTGACATCTATATTCCTTTTTTCGAGCTCCTGAATTAACTTGTCTTTTGTTTCGTCATTGCCAACAATACCCACCATTATGGGTTTTGCATTTAAAGCAGCTATGTTGTTTGCGACATTAGCAGCGCCGCCTGGCACGTGACTTTCTTTTACAACGTTTACTATCTGGACAGGCGCTTCCGGGCTGATTCTTGAGACATCTCCCCAGATATATTTGTCCAGCATTACATCCCCTATTACTATAATTTTCTTATCTTTAAATTTCCCAATGACTTCCATTAATTTATTCATTTTACCATCCTTCGGCGTTAAGCCAATCTACATAATCTTTAACCGCATCTTTTAAATTCCATTTAGATTCAAAATTAATATATTCTTTTGCT
>CAYXMT010000025.1:1650-10798 GCA_964466175.1 uncultured Methanosarcinales archaeon
TTTCTTTTTTCTGGTCTTCTTTCATTGGAGTTTTTCCATTACCATACAAACCTGCTGTAGAGGCATAGATTAATTTGGCATTATTCTTTTTTGCAAGTTCTATTATGTTTTTGAAGCCCTGTATATTTTTATTGTAAGTTTCTTTGTCGTTAGGATGTCTTGGATCAGTTATCGCAGCTTCGTGGAATATTACATCAAATTTTTCATTGATATTGCAATCTTCAGCAACATCCTGTTCAATTATTTTTCCATTAAAACCTTTTAGATTATCTTTATTTCCTGTTAGTAAATTATCTGCTACTATGACTTCATGGCCTTGCTTTTCAAGTTCTAAAGCGAGATTTGAGCCTATGAATCCTGCACCACCTGTTACTAAGCATTTCATTTTGGCAGTTCCAATTTGTCTAGGTCAACTTTTCCTGATACTTCATCGCGATACGAATCTGAATCTTCATGATGTGTTGAAAACTCTATTATTTCACTGTCTTCTAAGCCTGTAAAGCGGTGTTTTGTAAGAGGTGTTATTAAAATCGAGCTTCCGGGAAGCATTATCTGTTTTTTATCACCTATTTCCATCAATACTTTTCCGTTTAGTATGTAAAAAGTCTCATCCTTGTTTTTGTGGTAATGCATTGAACACCTGAAACCCTTGTTTAGGATTAGTCTTTTTCCGCAATAATCCCTATTAGCAATCCAGATTTCTTTTCCCCATACTTTTTCTACTTCTTGATGTTGTGTCATCTTAGTATGAATAGTTCATACTTCTAGTATTTAAATCTTTCGTTAGTAAATATATTGTGCAGAATATAGTGAAACAGAAAAGTATATAAAGTATGAACTTATACTACTATTTCATACCATGACTAAACCCAAGATTGCGATAAGTCTGGACAAATCTTTGCTGGATTTAGTGGACAGCAAGGTAGATGGTTCTGTAATAAGATCTAGATCACAAGCAATAGAATTCTTTTTGAGTAAAGGGCTACAAGAGCAGTCAATTAATACTCTTGTTTTGTTAATCAGAGGAGAACACCAAGGAATCCTTCTCAAAAAATTGAAAGGAAAATCTTTAATCAAAAATCAAATAGAGTTTTTTACAAAATACGGCATAAATAATCTATACATAGTTACTCAGCATACAAAAAATATTAATTTATTATTGAATGAGGTTTCTGAATCAAATATAAATGTTGAAATCGTTGAAACAGATGCAAACGGGAATGCACAAGCATTGCATGCAGTTAAAGATAAAATAAAAAACAGCTTTATTGTCATGTCCGGAGATACTTACAATGATTTTGACCTATTGAAAATGATTAAGAAACATCTTGAGTTGGGCAAAATAGCCACTATGGGTTTGATGACAAGGGAAAAAATTACTGGTTACGGAACTGCAATTTTAGATGGTGATTTTATTGTTGATTTCCAGGAAAAACCAAAACAAAGCTCAACACATATTGTCAATGCTGGAATCTATGTCTTTAAGCCAGAGGTATTTGAGTTGTTTGAAAATGCCAATATTCTTGAGAAAGATCTTTTTCCAAAACTCGCAAGGTTAAAGCAGCTTGTTGGTTTTTTTACATATGGAGAATATGAGCATTTGGGTTAGTTATTTCTTTATTATTTTATTAACAACATTCATTACATCATCAACTTGTATCTTTTTTACGCATGCGTTTTCTATTCCATGTCTGCATTCACCTACTTGGCCTTTATGGACATTGATGCATGCTTTTTGGTTGTTTTTCTTGTAGATTGAATGATTCTTTTTTCCGAATGGCGCAAATCTTACTGGAAGGTTGCATCCAAACAAACCTATTGTTTTAACGCCTTGGGCTGCAGCAACGTGCATTGGCCCTGAATCATTGCCGATAAATAATTTGCATTTTCCAATTAAATAAAACATTTCTCTGACATTAATTAATCCTGCAGTATTGAATGAATTATTTCTGTTTTCAATTAAATCCTGTAAATCATCAATGTAATTTTTTTCTCCCTTGTTTCCAATCAAAATTATTTTTGCATTGTATTTTTTTATTAATTGATTTGCTATGTCAGCAAACCTTTCTTTAGGCCACATTCTACTTTTAGCAGATTCAGCTGCGCCAACACCAAAACCAACAAGAAGATTTTTTTTGTTAATATTATATTTTTTTAACAATCTATCCACATTTTTTTTATCAATTCTGGAGTAATTTAATTGAGGCAACTTATCTACTGTTTTTTTGATTCCTAATGGCTTTAATAAATCAAGAAAAGTATAAACAACATGCTGCTTGTCATTATATGGAACTGTTTTAGTGTAAAGCAAGCTTCTGACTCCATGAGCATAGCCTATCCTGTTTTTTCCTAGTGAAAAAGCTATTATTGAGGAGATATTAAGGTATTCTTCCATGTCGATAACTAAATCATAAGTCCGAAAATTTTTTGACATAAACCATTTGATTGCAAAAGGATTTAAGCTAATGACACGAATATTATCTAAATTCCTGTTGTTGAAGTATGCATCCTTGTTTCTGTCTGTAACTAAAATATCAATTTTTGATTTTGGGTATTTTTCCCTTAAAGTTTTTATTGCAGGCAAAGTCAGGATACTTTCTCCTAAGCCCCATAGCTGAATTAACAGGATACTTTTAGTTTCAATATTTTTCTTAGGAAATAATTTATTTAAAGATAATATTAGGCATGACAAAAATCCAATGTACCTATCCAGAAATTTTATTAAATTGACAGATGCCATTTAATCTTCTCTTTACTTTCTCTTTAAGGCTATATTTCTGACTATTTCTTCAACTTTTCTTTGATTTTTCCTGACAATGGTATATGTGTAGAAAACTACGAAGGTCAAGAAAAGAAATCCTGCAATTATGAAAAAGTCCAATGTTCTTGAAATATTTAATGTATTAAGCACAGGATCAAGAAGTTGTGGGAACAAAGTGACTATTACAAATATACCCCAGAATACAAACCAGAAACTATACTCTTTTATTGTAAATTCCTTTCTTTTATACTGCAGGAATGTGTAATATATCATAAAGAATCCAAATAGAACACCTAAAATCTGAATTCCCAGTATTGTTGCCATTTTTATTTTATTATATGTGATTTAATTTCCATAGGAACAAATTAAAGACAATCTTTATTCCGTCTAAAATTGTTGTTCCTTTGTACTTGTCCGAGTAAATTGTCTCTATTGGAATTTCCGCATAATGTAGATTATATTTGCCTATCTTGGCTATCATTTCGCTTTCCATACTGTAATCAGACGCTTTCCACCTTAATTTTTTATAGGCTTTTAGGGTAAATGCCCTGTACCCACACTGGCTATCTTTGATTTTTATGCCATATAAAAAATTTATTGTTTTGTTGATGAACCAGTTGCCAACTTTTAATATGACTGGCATTTTTTTATTTAGCTTTCTATACGCAAGCACAACGTCATATTTTTTTATGCTTTCTAAAAATTTTGGAATTTCTTTGGGATTATGCTGCGCGTCGGCATCTACAGCTATAATAATATCTGCTTTATTTTTTACAGCGTAATCACAACCCGTTTTTAATGCAGCACCTTTGCCTAAATTTACTAAATGCCTCAACACAATGGCCTTGCTTTTTTCTGCTATCTCTGATGTTTTATCTTTGCCGCCATCATCAACAACTATAACCTTGTCAACATATTTTGTTGTTTCCTTAATTACCTGACTGATGAGTTTTTCTTCGTTATATGCAGGTATTATTGCAAATATTTTCTTCTTCATAGATATAGAACGGTAAGTTTAGGGCATTTAAAAATCATTGGGTATTTTAGGAGGCGTTTGATTCTGAAGAATTTGTTTCATTCATAGTTTCTTCAATTATTTCTTGCTCAATTTCCGGTTCAGGTTCCGGAACTGTAATAATATTCTTTTCCTTCCCTTCCCAGTCAACTTTCCATACGATAATACGGCCTCCAAAAACACTTCCCTCGTCACTGAATTTTTTGAAATATTTTAAGCCAATCCCATCCTGATAAAACATTCTTGTGAACATGGATGATGTCAGGTCAGAATCCATCTGCAATAGCTGATAATTATCCCCTTGTTTGATTAATGCAAACCCTAAATTTCTACCACCTGATATAGCCACCAGAGACTCGTTATATTCTCTTACAAATATGCCTTCATTTGTCGGGAAAGATATTGCCTTTGGGTACATCACGCCTTGTTGGGATTGTGCAGAAGCTTCTTTGGTAGTTAAATCTATCAAAAAACCATTGTCACATTTTAAAATGTCTTTATCTCTGCTGCAACCAACTGTTCCGGCATATCCAGGCCATGGCGCAATCCAGTTATTTGCCTGCGAGCTTGTTGTTATAGACTGGACTTCATAAAACATGTCTTCTGCCCCTTCTTTGGAATAATCGAATCTGTCCTGCAGGAATTGAACACTTTTATCCAAGTCATTACTGTACTCTTTCTTCTTTAGCGTGTTGTATATCAAGCCGCGGTCAAAATTCCAGCTTCCAAAATGGGCCCAAACACCGCTTTTTCCCACCATGTCTCCAGAGGTTATAAAGTAATTTTCAGGAGGCTGGCAATGTGTCAATTCCAGGACTTCCTCAATATCAGTTTTACTAAAATTAGATTGTTTTTCTAAAATTTTTTTTGCATTTTCTTTGTTTTCCGGCATTATGCTATACATTATATTTATAGCTTCTACTCCGTCATCAGTCAGACTAGCGATGGTACTAAATCCTTTGGTGCTACTACAATCAAGCATTCTTAAGATACCAATTGCCAGGTCTTCATCATCTGTCAGTAGCACTTGGCCTATCCAATGAGCTTGTGGAGTATTTTGGCTTGTACCATCAAATGTGACTGCACGGTCTGCCCAGAATTTAAACCAATGGCCAAAATCCCACCATGAATTTATTATGGCATCGGGTTTTGAGTCTGATTTTATTTTTTCCAATGAAATTTTCCAGGCGTCATTGAAGCTGGGTATTTCCTGTTCAGCAGTTCTTTTTGCTGATATAAATGGGGGCACGAGCAGTAAAACCACCACTAGAGCTATAATGGTTATTTTTGATATGTACTTGTTTACATGGAGGGCTTTTGCAATCCAAATACTTGCGTACCTATAAAACTCTCCAAGCGCAATACCAAAACCTATTGCAAATGGAGGCACTAAAAGTAAAGTAAACCTTACACCTTTTGTGCTTGCATATATTGTAGCAATAAACCATAAAATAAGGAGAATAGCGTATTTTATGTCAATATCTTTATCAGATTTCCATAGGGCTACTATAATCCCCATTATTATCGGGATGATTATCAGTGCTAAAAAGGTGTTCAAATCCTGAATTTTCAGTAGGAATATTATCAGGTACCATGTCATTGCACCAATAACAAACCATAATTTTTTACGCCCCTTAGATGTTAATGTAAGAGTAATGCCTATTAAAGAAATCAGGAAAAAGTAGAACTCTCCTAGACTTACCTGGTTTATTACGTTGTCTAAGGAAGCAGTGTTCTGCTCTGCTACTGTTGTAAAGACATTTGGCCAAATTGTCGTTATGCCTACTTCTTTTAGCTTTGCAAAACCCATAGGATTTATCGCGAACTGTGTGAAGTGCCCAAAATTTACAAAGAGGCTCACACTTAATGCAGTCACTATAAAAAATATCACCAAAAATGTAATGGAGTTTTTTATTGTTTTTTGTTTTGCGAAATTGGCAAAACTTCTGGTTAATTCTTTCCTATGTACGAATGCGTAGTAGGCTATATAGAACACTGTAGAGATTAAAATAAAATCAAAAATATACCACCAGCCCCCCCATGTGATGCTATAGAAACTGACTAATAATCCGCTTACAGCGCTTAAGATTATGGTGTTCTTTGTACTCTTTGCTTCCAGGGCCTCAAGGAATATCCAGGCTATGAAAAGTGGAAACATTACATTATAAGCGTCTGTGTCGGCAAAACCTCCTGCGGTTCTTGCCAGGAAAGATGGATGTATTGCTACTATAGCTGCTGCTATAAAACCCCCAAAATTACCGGCAAGTTTTCTGGTTATGAAAAAAGCAGGTATTACAGCTAAAGCTGAAATTAAAACCGGAACATAAAACACAACTGCCATTAAATTAAGATTTCTGTTAAAAAAACTGAGAAATTTGTATAAGTACGCTTCAAAGTAAGCATGGAACATATCAGGCGGAAGGCCTCTTCCAGAAGGGGCGTACATATGGTTGTTCCATGAAATTCCATCTCTGAGCTCGTCTCCAGGGTGACCATTTTCTATTACATTTCTGGCATGCCTCATCCAGAAATATGGATCTATTGCAAGCAAATAAGTCTGACCAGTATCATCCTGCAGCCTCGATTTGAAGAAATTTGATGTGCCTTTGATTTGGTCATCAATCTGTGATCTTTGCTCCCTGAGCACTTTTTGTATTTCATTCTCTATTAATGTGTTTTTGTTTTGGTCTGGGAGATTTGGATATTGCTGATTTATCTGGGAAGATATTTGAGACCTTATGCTGTTGATGACAGAATCTGTTGCCCATTGGTCTGTTACTGGCAGGTATGCTGGCTGCACTCTTAAAAAAACAGAGAGAAAAATTGCTATAAGCACTAAGAATAAGATTCTGTGTGTAACGAATAAATCTTTAATTTTTTTGAAGTCCACAGAAACATTATCCTCGGAATTTGAGCTTTCGGATTTAGTGGAATCTTTGGAACTCCTCTTAAATATATTCTTTATATTTTTTAGTTTTGAGAAGTCAACGGCAATTTCATCATCTTCTTTTTCGCTTTCTTGCTTTGTTTCTGCTCTTTCTTCAGCAGCAGGTGCTTTTTTCTTGAATATGTTTTTAATCTTGCTTAAGTCCAACGAAAATTCCTCTTCGGAATTTTCTGGCATGCCGGAAATCTTTGATTTCTTAGCATCTATTGCAATCTCATCATCTTTTTCTTCCTGATTTGTTTCTGTATCTTTATTTTCTATTTCAGCATGTACTTTAGGCTCATCTTCTTTTGGATTTACATCTGCTTCTTTTTCCTTTTTCCTTTTGAAAAAATTCTTTATTTTTCCAAGGTCGATAGAAATCTCATCATCTTTTTCTTCCATACTGAAAGAACGGAAAGATATATTTTTTAAAAATGTTGCGTTTTAACTGAAAAGCAGCTTAGAGAAAAGCAAAAATCTTGGCTCTTTTAATAATAAATTCAAAACCAAAGGTATTGGGGTATCTCTGTCGTATTTTTTCAGAATCTTTTTTATTTTTTCCTGGGACATTAATTTAAGCAGATTATCATAATCTTTGTCTGAGAATTTATTTAATGTATTCCTTATCCTTAGGTGCAGTAACAATTCCTTTCCTGATTGTTTTTTGAATTCATTATTGTAGTCTTTATTATTAATGATACAATCGCATAATGTTTCAGTTGCTTTTAATGATGGTATAATACCGCCACCTGTTGTGGCCTTTACCTGTGAAGCAGCATCGCCAATTAAGTAAATGTTATCTTTTTGAATGATTTTTTTTGGGTCGTAGATAGGAATGATTCCGGATTCCCAGCATAATATATCTTTTTTTCCGGTTCTTTTTTCCAAAAACTTATAGAAATGTTCTTTAGTATTGTGGAAAGAACCTAAGCCGAGCCTTACGGTATTTTCTGATTCAGGTACAACCCATCCAAAAAAGTCCGGAAAAGGATTCCCAAAATGCGTTTCAAATTCATCCAGGTTTGTTTTTAATTTTACTTTTGCCTGCATTCCAATGTAAAATTTTGTATTTATGTTTAAACCAGCTGCTTTTGCGACTGCTGATGATGGACCATCAGCTCCAATAATAATTTCTGATTCAATATTTTTAGTTTTGCTTTCATTTTTTATTTTGATAGTGTTTTTTCCTTCTAATGAGATAAATTGATGATTAGTCAGAATCTTAACTCCTGCATCAGCGGCCATATCTGCCAGAAATTCATCAAACTTATTGCGCCATAGCACTATTTCATCAGTATTTGCTGTAATCTTATTGTTATTACTTACAACTACAACTTTTGAGCATCTATTTGCTATAACATTGCTGGGGAGTTTTACAAATTTTTCAATAGAACCAGTTACAATGCCGGTGCATTGGACAGGATCTCCTATTTTTTTATGCTCTTCTATTATTGTAACGTCTTTTCCCTTTTTTGCAAGAAGATAAGCGAGATAGCTTCCTGCTGGCCCAGCCCCTACTATGGTAATCATAATATTTGTAAATTTAGACGAATTTATTAATATGTCGGAAAGATATTGTTAGTATCTTTCGAATCAAGGATTCGTAAGCCTTCAAGCAAAGCTTGAAGTTTGACTGGCGGTTTTTGACATATGTGTTTTCATAACTTAAGAATAGTTATTTAATGTATCTACTGAAGTATGCTAAATTAACGAAACATTTAAATACAAGTGTGGGATATTTCGTTTATATTCAGAAAATTTAAAATTTAAAACGATGGGGGTTTATTAAAAATGATGAAAAAGATCTTTAGTTTATTGACAGTATTTCTAATTGGAGTTTTAATGAGTAGTGTGGCTTTGGCTACTACCACTATAGATTTTGTAAAAGTTAATGGTGATGTAGTAAGCGTGAGTTCTCCAACTGACATTTATGATTTTGATAGAGGAGACGAGCTTGATATTAAGGTAAGGCTAAGTTCAAATGTTTCCCTTAGTAATGTGGAGGTAGAAGCTACTTTGAGGGGTGTAGACAGTAGAAATAAGATAGATGATATAACTGATACATTCGATATGAAAACAAATGTTTCCCATACAAAAAAATTAACACTTCCATTGATTGACAGAATGGACCAAAAACAATACAAATTAAGAATAATAATTACAGCAGATGATATGGACACTATCAACCAATATTATGAGATTGACCTTGGTGTTGAAAAACACGATGTTGAAGTAAGAGATGTTGTTCTTTCACCAAATACAGAAGTTAAGGCTGGAAGAGCATTGCTTTCAACTGTAAGGGTACGAAACAGAGGAGAAAAAGATGAGGATGGAGTAAAAGTTGTTACAAGCATACCAGCACTTGGTGTTTCAGCAGCTGATTTCATTGATGAGCTGGAAAAAGAAGGGGATGATGATGACCAAGCAACTACGGAAGAAATGT
>CAYXMT010000026.1:0-10720 GCA_964466175.1 uncultured Methanosarcinales archaeon
GACCTGAGCAATCGTGAATTGCAAGCGAACAATGTGAGCTTGTCCGCTACTCACGATTGAGAAGAATGCTAAGGCCTCGCACAAGCCGTGAACGCGACGAGCGAAGTGAGTTCGCTCGCAGTTCACAGATTTTCGCACCAACCTCGTAAAAAACTAAATCTTTTTATATACCCAATATTATCAGAAACCTATGAAAAAACTGCTTTCAGAAGTCCTAAACGATATAAAGCCAAGCAAGGAATATAAGGATGAAATATTAGACCAGGCTAACAATATAATCTCTAAGATAAACAAAGGCATAAGAGATGCAAAAGCAGTTTTAGGAGGCTCCGGAGCAAAAGGAACTTGGTTAAAGACTTTCGATGCAGATATTTTTGTCAAATTTAATTATAATAAGTTTAAGGACCAAAGCGATAAACTTTCAGATATTCTGGAGAAATTTCTAAAAAAACATTTCAAAATAACCAGATTGCATGGTTCAAGAGATTATTTCCAGATCAAACAGCAAAAATTTACCTTCGAAATAGTTCCGATCCTGGAAATTAAAAAAGCAGAGCAGGCAAAAAACATAACAGATGTTTCTCCACTGCATTCAAATTTCGTTCTTAAACACAGAAAACTTATTGATGACATGAGGCTTACAAAACAGTTCTTTAAAGCAGCAAAAGTTTATGGTGCTGAAAGCTATATCCGGGGCTTTAGCGGTTATGTTTGTGAGATTTTAACAATCAATTACGGCTCTTTTTTGAAATTAATAAGTGCAATGCCAAAATGGAAGGAAAAAACAGTTATTGATGTGAAAAATTATCATAAAAATAAAAATATTTTTACTGAAATAAACAAGTCAAAATTAACCAGTCCATTAATTATTATTGATCCGGTGCAAAAAGACAGGAATGCCTCAGCAGCTTTAGACCAAGAGAAATTTGAAATTGTAAAACATAGGGCAAAACAGTTCTTAAAAAAACCATCAAAAGAATTCTTTGAATTAAAAACCCTTACAGAACAGGATATAAGGAAAAAATTCCAGAAAAACAATCTTATAATGCTCAAAGCAAAACCACTAAATAAAAAAGAAGATGTTGCAGGAGCAAAGATGCTGAAAGCCTTCCGTTTTATAGAGCAAAACCTGGTTTCTTACGGTTTTAAGGTAGTTGAAAGTGATATGCTGTGGGATTCCAGACCAAATTCTCTATTTTATTATGCCCTTGAGAATGATAAGCTGTCAAAAACAATAGAAATCTCAGGACCGCCATTAAAAATAAAGCACCATTTAGCTTTCTTCAGGAAAAAACATAAAAAAACAGTAATAAAAAAGAACAGGATTTTTGCAGTAGAAAAAAGAAAATTCACAAACGCTAAAGATTTAATGAAAAATCTAATAAAAATTTCTAATGTAAAAAATAATCTGAAAAATATTGAATTAATTTAAGATGCAAGCAGTAATTTTAGCAGCTGGAAAATCTACAAGAACTCGTCCTCTTACTTTGGCAAAGCCTAAGCCATTGCTTAAAGTAGCCAACAAGACTATTCTTGAACACAGTTTAGAGTCATTAAAGAACATAGCTGATGAAATAATTATAGTCGTAGGATATAAAAAAAATATGATTAAAGAATTCATTAAAAAAAACTATCCGGAATTGAATATAAAATTCATCGAGCAAAAAGAGCAGCTTGGAACAGGACATGCTGTTTCAATTCTTGAAAATCATATAAAAGACAAGTTTATCCTTTTGATGGGAGATAATATCTACTCAAAGAAAGACATAAATGAAGCAACAAAGCACCAATATTCAATACTTGTAAAAAAAGTAAAAAATCCAGAGGCTTTTGGCATAGTAATAGAAAAAGACAACTTGCTTACAGATATCATAGAAAAACCCCCAAAACCTACTTCCAATTTAATAAATTGTGCATTATACTCTTTAGATAAAAAAATATTTACTTATCTTAAAAAATCAAAAAAATCTAAAAGAGGAGAATATGAACTTACTGACGCATTGAAACTTTTAGCAACTAAAGATAAGATTTATTGTATAAAAAGCACTTTTTGTTTACTAATAACATATCCTGATGATGTATTAAATGCAGACAAGGAATTAAGGAAAATTAACCATGACATCAGATAAAACCAGAAAAGGGGCACTTTACACCTATACATTTGGTCTTTTAAGAAAGATATATGACTGGGTGCTTTCGTGGGCCCACAAGAAGCATTCCTCTAAAGCCCTGTTTATCCTGGCTTTTGCAGAATCATCATTTTTCCCAGTACCTCCTGATGTTTTGCAGATATCGTTATCAGTTTCAAGGCCAAAAAAATCATTCTTTTATGCATTTATCTCTTCAGTAGGCTCTATCCTGGGGGGAATTTTTGGGTATTTTATTGGATTGAAATTATGGTGGGTTTTGAAAGACTTTTTCTTTACATACATACCTGGATTT
The DNA here is from genome assembly GCA_964466175.1 of uncultured Methanosarcinales archaeon. Lineage (GTDB taxonomy): Archaea > Nanobdellota > Nanobdellia > Woesearchaeales > GW2011-AR4 > JACPJP01. Next base: position 2,443 of record CAYXMT010000026.1, read on the forward strand.
ACCCCGGAAATCTTTAATGTTATCCAGACAAAGTATGAGCTTTATAATTTCGGGATTGTATTCGCAGCAGGTTTTACACCAATACCTTACAAAATCATTACAATAAGTGCAGGACTCTTTGGAATAAGTTTTTTGATGTTTATTATAGCATCTGCAGTGTCCAGAAGCGCAAGATTTTTTTTAGTTGCCACTCTGATATATTTCTTCGGCCCCAAAATGAAAGAATTTATCGATAAATATTTCAACTTACTTACAATAATATTTATTGCACTTTTTATCGGAGGGTTTGTTGCAATAAAATACCTCTTATAGACGAAAAATGAAAAAAAGAAACGTTGAAGTAAAAAGGAAAATTCTGCATCTGCTTTTTGGAGCCTTAATAGTGATTTTGCTTATGTTTGAAATAATAGAAAAATTGCATCTGCTTATTTTGTTAATATTCTTTTTTGTAATCTCTATTTTAAGCAAAAAATACAGAATTCCTGGAGTGGACTGGTTCGTGCAGAATTTTGAGCGAGACGCTTATATCAAAAAATTTCCTGGTAGAGGTTTCGTCTTCTATGTTCTAGGTTCTTTACTAGTATTGTCTTTCTTCTCATTAGATATAGCCATGGCATCCATCCTGGTTTTGGCATTTGCTGACTCTATCGGGCATTTATTTGGAATCAAGTATGGCAAGAGGCGCCACCCTTACGTCAGCACTAAATTTATTGAAGGCTGGATTGTAGGCTTTATAGCTGGATTTATTGCCGCATCCGTTATAGTGCCGTGGCATGAAGCTCTTGCAGCATCTTTTTTTGCAATGCTGGTTGAAGGAATAGAAATAAAAGTAGGCGCAGATGATATAGACGATAACCTTATCATCCCCTTAGTTGCAGCTATTGCTATCTGGTCAGTAAGAGCCCTGTTTTAATTCTGGAGATTAAATAAAATCAATGAGAGTTCATATTGCTGCTAACAGGTACTCTTGATTCAATACTTTGAGGAGAAATTAAATCAGCTGTTTGTGGAAAATAAAGCCTCAATATTGTGCCAACAGGTGTATCAGGTCTTTCAACCCTATGGGTACTATCAGTAAGAGTGTCGTATATGGATGTTGTTGGCTCAGAAGCAGATTCCGGAACAGTAGTGGATTGCAATACAATATCTCCTCCACCTAATTCTGAGACTCTAGAAATAATCTGACCTCTTACTCCGTCACCTTCTTGCTTCTCTCTCCCAGTATAAGTTCCGAAAATGCCAGGCAATATATCTCCAGGAATTCCAGTTCCCTGGTCAGAAATTTCAATTAACAATCCAAGAAGGGGGTCTACTGCTCCAGCCATTCTTTCTTCTAATTCTAAACTAACAGGTTGGATTTGAACGCGGTTGTCTTGTATTTTGACTATTCACTACATCTCCCATCAACACTATGCGAAAATATATTTGTTTTATCTAATACTTGACTCTTAATATCAAACTCACCAATCACCTCTTAATTATCACATACACTTTCCTACAAATGGGTCTACTAGCGTCCTCTTTTTTATGTTAATCTGCACCTTACAGCTTTATGATATAACTACATTTTGGGTTCCCAATCTATAAATGAAACTATATATCAGAATACCTCTCCCATTTAAAAACATTACTGAGGAAATTTCGCTATTCTTATTCTAAAAACCTAACCTTTTTAAATCTGTAAAACTTACCATCATGTTTAAACCGTACTAGAATTGGTGATATATTAATTACGATTTAAACGTTACGAAGCCGCAACAATTACAATAGATTTTGCGGATGAGTATATGTTCAAATTCAAATAAAAATGAATACCAAAGAACTGACTAAGACTTTATTGCACGAGAAAAATCCATTTACAGACATTATTGGACAGGACAAGGTGAAGCAGGCAGTAAAATCAGCTTTGTTGTCTGACAGGCATCTTATTCTTGTAGGCTCTCCTGGAATTGGAAAAACCACTTTAGCAAAGAATATAGCTGGGCTTTTAGGAAAAAAGACTCCATTCATCCGTGTACAAGGCTCTCCGGATTTAACAGTTGAAGACTTGTTAGGAGACATTGACCCGGTCAAAGCTCTAAAATATGGCCCTTTAAGCATAGAAGCATTTACAAAAGGGAAGATTTTCAAGGCAAACAACGGAATTCTATTCTTTGACGAGCTAAATAGATGCCCGGAAAAAGTACAAAACGCCCTACTCCAGGTTCTTGAAGAAAAAAAAGCAACTATTGGCAGTTATGATGTTGATTTTGATATTGATTTTATCTTTATAGGGACCATGAATCCGGAGGACTCATCAACAGAAAAACTATCTGATGTTTTATTGGATAGGTTTGATCTGGTATATATGCACTACCCTGAAAGCAACAATATTGAAAAAGAAATAACAATAAAAAAAGGAAAAAAAATTGATAATATAGATATAAGTGATAAATTATTGGAATTAATGATCCACTTTGTTCGCCTGCTTAGGGAAGACAAAAATCTTGAGAAAAAGCCATCTGTCCGTGCGTCATTAGGATTATATGAACGCTCCCAATCAAATGCTTTGTTAAACAAAAGAAAATCAGTCACTTTTGATGACATAAAAGATGTTGTTGTTTCTGTTTTAGCGCACAGGATAAGGCTAAAGCCTTCTATTAAATACCTGCAAAGCCCGGAAACATACATAAAGGAGCAGTTCGAAAAAAATATTGTGCAGGACGATGTTCTAGAAGAAAAAAAAGGTGATTTACTTTGACAGCCAGCAGCAAATACATGAAAAAGAAGAAATAGAAGAGCTTACTGGCAAACTTTCCCAGCAACAGGAAGAAAATAAATTAATGCGTTCTGTTCTTGAAAATGATAAAGATACAATAGATAAAGGGAAATTAATTTCTGATTCTATAAACCAAGGCTTAAATTCATTTACTCCGGATTTAATCTACCAGCAATTAGTAAAAAATTATTCAATGGCAAAGCACATTTTCGGGCCTTCTTTGTTAAAGTTAGCAACCGGCTATAATCCTGATTACATTAAGAAAAACATCAATATTCCTGAGTTCCAAAAGGAATTAAGGTTTAGAATAGAAAAAAATATTGAAAAATTAAAGGATGAAGGGTTCTTGGGAAAAAGCAACGAAATAAGCGAAAAAGGAATAGAATTAGCCTCTTTAGTGATGTATTTTGAGGAGCTTGATAAAATAACTCCCAAAGGAATTCTTGGAGAAAAAATACACAAACGCACTTCAATTTATGGTGCAAAAGAAGATGATAGAAACTACAAAAAAGGAGATAGATACAAGGATATTGCAATCAAAAAATCAACAAAGCTTGCTATTAGAAGAGGTCACAAAAAACTTGGCAAAAAAGATTTAAGGGTTTATGAAAGACAATCAAAAGGCCAGAGTTATATTGTCTATGCCTTGGATGCTTCTGGAAGTATGAAAGGCGCAAAGATCGATGCATGCAAGCGTGCAGGAATAGCTTTAGCCTACAAAGCAATAGACGAAAAAGACAAAGTGGGGCTAATAGTGTTTGGTTCTGAAATAAAGACAGTAGTAGAGCCTACACTGGATTTTTCTTATTTATTAAGGAGCATAACCAGTGCAAAAGCTTCCAAAGAAACTGATTTAGTTGCTTCATTAAGAAAATCAGTAGAATTGTTTCCAAACGAAAACATAACAAAACACCTGATTTTAATTACAGATGCCTTGCCAACAATAGGAAAAGAGCCTGAAGAAGACGCACTCAAAGAAGTTTCCATAGCAAGAAACAACGGCATTACCATCTCTTTAATTGGAATCAACTTGAATGAAAAAGGGAAAAAACTAGCTGAAAAAATTGTAGAGCTTGGAGAAGGTAAGTTATATGTTGTTAAGGATGTAGGGAATATAGATAAGATTGTTTTGGAGGATTATTATTCAGTTGTTTGATCCATTCTATAAAAAACACAAATTTATATACAATCAATCAAAAAACAATAAAAAATGAAACTCTTAGCATTTACTGACATGCATCTTTCATCAACTGCATACAAAAAAATAAAATCAAAAACAAAAAAGCAAAACCCGGATTTGCTGATATGTGCAGGAGATGTTTCAATATTTGAAGAAGGTCTTGATTTAATGCTGGATAAGTTAAGCAAAATAAAGAAAAACATTCTGATGATTCATGGAAACCACGAAGCAGACACTACTCTGAGAAAATTATGCAAAAAATACAAGAATATAATTTTTATCCACAAAAAGCAGTACAAACAGGATAATTACCTTTTCCTTGGCTATGGCGGTGGCGGAGTCTCATTAACAGAACCTGACTTTCGCAAAACAGGAGAGAAATTTAAAAAAATAATAAAGAAAAACAAAGACAAAAAAATAATCTTCATAACTCATGCACCTCCTTATAAAACAAAACTGGATTTAGTAGTGGGAAGTCCCTGCGGCAATAAGACATTCAAAAATTTCATAACCCGTAACAGGGTAGATTTGCATATATGCGGACATTTGCATGAAAACTTCGGTAAAAAAGACAAAATAAAGAAAACCGAAATAATTAACCCGGGACCTTATGGGAAAATCATAAGAATTTAATCACAAACCTTCAAAATCCATCTTCCTGTCTTTAAAATCTTCCCTTGCAAGCAAAACCACCTTGCTTTCTTTCTTGCTGTCAATTACCTTATAGCTGGAATTTTCCTCTATCTTCTTGGCAAACTCAATTATCTCATGATGATAAGGCATGTTATTTGCTTCCAATCGTTTTTGGCTGTGTCCAACAAAACTATAGCCTTTAGCTTCAACAAACATGGGCTTGTATTCCTCAATCAATTTGGCATATCCTTCCGGGTCCATAAAATTATAATCCCTTACTAAAGTCAGCCTTACAACATTTCTCTTGAATTTATTAATCATTGACAAAGATTTTTGTAATCTTTCCCAGGCATCTTTTGTTATTGGATTTGCAGTGCGTTGATACATCTCCTTATTTGAACCATAAACAGAAATATACAGTTGAGTAGGCTGATGTTTAACAAGCTGCTCTACCATCTCAGGAACTGTTCCATTTGTAACCAAAAAAGCAGTCATCCCTTTTTCCTTTATGTAATCAATCATTTCTGGAAGTTTGGGGTACATTGTTGGCTCTCCAGTAAGAGAAATAGCAAAATGTAATGGTTTTCCCATTCCCTTTAATCTTTCAGCAACAACATCTGGATTTCCTTTAAAGCCCTGCAAAAGTTCAACATGAGCCTTGATGCAGCCATCTACTATGTCCTTAGGATTATCTATAGGGCCTTGCCATTTGGGCCAGACATATTCTATATCACGCCAACAAAAAACACATCTGTGGTCGCAAAAGAATGTAGGGCTCATCTGCACGCATCTCCAGCTTTCAATACCATAAAAAGTGTTCTTATAGCAGACATCCTTACCAACCAAAGCCTTTCTGCAGTAACCGCATACCTTAACCGCAGAATGATTTCCAACCAGCCTATACCCCTCACTATATCTTTGTTTATTCTTAAGCTCCTGCTCTGCATTAATAACTTTCATTTTCACATACTGGAGTATCATACAAACATATTTAAACCTTTACCCAGCTAAACGGAGTATGGAATTAAAACAAGCGATTAAAAAATTAGAGCAAAGCAAAGAATTCAAAGATTTAAATGAAAAAAATAAGGATATTTATTTCTCATACGCATTAATAATGATTGAAAATGATAAAAACAGTCCCTGGCAGCTTGGCTTTTACAATAAATCAACAGACAAGATAATAACCTTTGTAGTAGAAGATAAAATTAAGACGGAAAAAGAAGAAGAAGTATTCAAAAAGCCGGGAATGGAAGTAAAACCATTAGACATGGAGAAAGCAAAAATTTCCCATGATGAAATATTAAAAATTGCGCAGAAATTCCAAAAGAAAGAATATCCAAAAGAGTTAATGAGCAAAACTATAGTCATATTGCAAAACCTGGAGCAATACGGAAATGTATGGAACATAACATTTGTAATGCACTCATTTAAGACGCTAAATATGAAAATAAATACAGAAAACGGAAATATTATTGAACATAACCTGCAATCCTTAATGGATTTTGTTGAAAAATAGAACTTTAAAGTATATTTTCTAAACCCACATTATTTAAATATAAGCTTGCTAATGGAATCTTTGTTTCTAAAACCAATGATAGTTGGTGCCAAAATCTGGAGGATTTTTAAGCATGCCACTCACAATAAAAATGCAGAAAATTTCTGATGTCCCCATGCCAAGCTATGCGCATAACGGTGACTCAGGTGTCGACTTGTATGCTGCAGAAGAATCTATTTTAAAACCAATGGAGCGCAAACTTATACCGACTGGATTAAAACTGGAAATACCACACGGCTATGAAGGCCAGGTCCGTCCAAAGTCAGGTTTAGCAATAACTCATGGGATAAGTCATGCAAATGCTGTTGGAACCATAGACAGCTGCTATAGGGGAGAGATAAAAGTTCCTTTAATCAATTTCAACGACAAGCCTTACAAGATAGAAAAAGGGAAAAAAATCGGTCAATTAATATTTGCTAAAGTTGAAGAGGCAGTATTTGAAGAAGTAGAAGAGCTAGGAAAAACAACAAGAAATGAAGACGGCTTTGGAAGTACAGGTCTTGGATAATAAATAAAGAGGTGGAGAATGACAGTAAGCTACAAGACAATGCAGAAGAACAAGCGCTTAGATGAATTTGCAACTGAAGAAAAAGAGGAAGCAGAAAACGAAGAAGAGCAGGATTGATTGATGCTCTAAAGCATCTTATCTATTTCTTTTTTAATCTCCTCAAAAACTTCATTTACATTTCTGGAAGCGTCTATTATCTTTATATTCTCATTTAAGATTTTAGGCATCTCTAGAAACTTATCCCTTAACTTGTCCATAAATTCCAGCTGTTCAAACTTTTCTTTTTCCCTGGTTTTTATTCTCTCCAAAGCAATCTCTGGCTTAACATCCAATATGAACACTATTTCAGGTTTCAAAAATTCCTTATTTAACTCAATGAGCATATCTATGTCTAATCCCTGTGTGGCCTGAAAAGCAATAGTTGAGTAATAATACCTGTCACAGATTACTATATTTGCTTCATGGCCATTGGATTTATTTAAGAATGGGATAATTGTATTTCTCAAATGATCTTCTCTGTCTTTTATGAACAATTTAAGCATATTCTGCCCATTTATATTTGGATCATTTTCATTTTCTAAAATCCTCCTGACTTCTTTGCCGTACTTGCCGTCTGTGGGCTCCTTGGTTGCCAAAACCTTATATTTGCCATCCTTTGAAAAATAATCATGCAGAAGATCTACCATCCCACTCTTTCCAGAACCGTCCATTCCATCCAGAACAATAAAAATACCTTTGACCATGAAAATCTAAGAAAACAGAATATTTATTAACTTTGTGGAAAACTGGAGGTTGGTGCGAAAGTCGGTGCTTGTGCGTAAATTGCCAAAGAATAAAATTCCGCAGGATTGTGCTGTATGACCTGAGCAATCGTGAATTGCAAGCGAACAATGTGAGCTTGTCCGCTACTCACGATTGAGAAAAATGCTAAGGCCTCGCACAAGCACGAATTAGACTTCGCACCAACTTCGGAAATCTGCAAAACCTACTTAGAAAATTTCTCTGCGCTTTTCCTCTCATAATATACTTCCTGTATATCCTTATAGACTTTAGCTTTCTTTTTCGCCTCTAGGTTGTTATACATCCCCATTATCTCTATGTAAACCTTTTTCGCCTCATCAAACTTGAAGTCCATCAAAAATGACCTTATTTTGTGTATCTTTTCCTCTATTAGTACAACATGGTCTATCTTGTCATAAGTCTTTGGCATCACTTCAGGAAGCTCTATTTTCCCAGCGTAGCTGGTTCCAGACAAATCAAAGCTATCTGTAGCTTTCCGAGCATCCTCATATTTCTCTTTTTTCCTAAACAATCCTTTTAAAATAGAAGGCTTCTTTTTTATACTCATACTGGAAATTGCCTTTTGTATCTCATCCTCTGCAACCTCCTCAGACTTTCCGGCTCCCTTTTCAGCTTCTGGAAATGCAAACTTTGGAATTTCCTTGCTCTTAATTTTTTCTTTTGCAGGTTTTAGCGCCAGTTTCTCTATTTCCTTCAATTCCTTGGAAAGCTCCAAATCACCTTCACCTAAAACTGGCCTCTTTTTCTGTTCTTCCCTCTCTGACTCTTTTCTTTCTTTTTCCAGATTCCTTTCCAGCTCTTTTCCTCTTTCTGCTTCCAGTCTCTTCCTTTCCTCAAGCT
>CAYXMT010000027.1:0-9768 GCA_964466175.1 uncultured Methanosarcinales archaeon
TGTTTGCAGCTCCTGGAGCTGTTATGATTTCCGGTCCAGTGGGGGTAAGGAGAAACGGCAAGATATCAGCCGCAGGCCCTATAATAAACCTTATTTTGGCATTCTTGTTTTTATCATTGCGGTTGGTGTTCCCTACAGGATTTTTAAGCATTGTAGCATTTTACGGGTTTTTCATAAATTCTTGGTTAGCGTTGTTCAACCTTATACCTTTATGGAATTTTGACGGCAAAAAAATCTTAAGATGGAACAAAAAGGTTTACGGTGTTATTATGGCTATAGCATTAGTATTGATGTTTTTACAAAACTTTATAATTGCAGGATAAATCATAAAAAAAAGAGGTTAATATGCCTAAATTAAATCTCAACCATACTAAAGTACTGGCTATTTCAATAGTCCTTCTTTTAATAGTAAGCATAGGCTTGATTCTTTATTATAATAATAAAATTAATACTCTTAGTGAGAATGTTATTTCATTAAACAAAGAAATTTTGAAAGAATTGAATCAGATGAATGAAAGTTTGAAAGGTGATATATCTTCTTTGGATGAGAACCTTACAATGGAAATAGGCTTGGTAGATACTAATCTAAGAAACTTCAAAACCCAGAACGAAGGAGAAATTAATACTTTAAGCAACTTGATTGATGAAATAGAAAAACAGAGCGAGATACAACTTGGAGAGCTAAAAGAAGAATTAAAGAGCATAAGGGTAAAGAGCAAGGACTTTACTGCAATAATTGAGGATGTTTTACAAAGTGTTGTAAGTGTGGGTACAAATAAAGGTCTGGGTTCTGGTGCAGTTATTGATGACAGGGGCTTTATTGTGACTAACTACCATGTTATTGATGGAGCAAGCATAATAAGGGTTTTAACCTATGATAATGAAGTTTATGATGCTGCTTTGGTTGGATTCAATGATGTAGTAGATGTGGCTGTGCTGAAAGTTGATGCTTCTTTAGACAATCTGAGGTTTGGGGATTCAGATGATGTAGATGTAGGGGAAAGAGTAATTGCTTTAGGAAATCCTGCAGGGCTTTCATTTACAGTGACAGAGGGGATTGTAAGTGCGGTGCATAGAACAGGACCGAATAATCTTAATATTTATCTGCAGACAGATGTTCCTATTAATCCAGGCAATTCCGGAGGCCCATTAGTGGATACAAACTCAAGAATCATAGGCCTTAACAACTTCAAGGCAGCAGGATTTGAAGGGTTGGGCTTTGCAATAGAATCAAATAGCGTCAAAATAGCTGTAGATGATATAATTGACCAATACCTTCAGCAGTCTGAATAATAGATAAGTTTATATTTAAAATAATTTATGAATAATTAAAGATGGGGAAAAAAGAGGCAAAAGAACTAAGAAAAGAGCAATATCAAAAAAAGCACCTAAAAGCAGTTTGTCTGCGAGACCTAAATCCAAAGATGAAGAGTTTAACAGGCAATTAAAGGAGTTGGAAACAGGGAAATACTATGGTTATACAGAAAAAACCAGTAATCAGCAAATAGAAAAAGAAGTTAAGCCAATAGAAAAAAAGAGGTTAGCAAGCAAGTGGCGAAAAAAGAAGTTAGTAAGCCAAAACCAAGCATATTTCCTAGAAAGGCTGATGATGGTAAAATTCCCACATGGTTCTATATGAGCTCTATTTTTGCAGCTTTTTTGTTTCTTATTTATATTTCAATTTTTGCAACTCTTCATTTTGAAAGCATAGAGCATATGAACATAACAATCATTTTCCTGTTTATAGCAATGGTTTCTTATTTCCTAATATCTGCAATATACATGGTCTCGGAGAATAAAAAAACAGCATGCAATACCTCCGATAATATTCTTTGTGGGCATTGTTTCCATTATGATTTATGCATTCAAGGCAATTGATACATCAGATTTAGTCAGGTTTTCAATTATCTATACAATTATAGTTGCAGCAATATCTGCTTATGTTCTTGCGATAAAGAGATAAAATTATCCAGTTTGTTAGAGATATTTCTCCCTTTTAGGAATATAAATAGTGGTTCCACAGGTTCTGCAATATGTAGAATCAGGGTCATGATATTGTAACCCGCATTTTTTGCATTTAACCTTTATTTTTCCTGATGTGTGGATCATTCTTCTCAAAAAAGTGCTTAATTGCCAGGGAATAAATATAACTCCGCTAATTATCATTCCCATGGTTACTAATCTTCCAAGAGTTGATACTGGAGTGATATCTCCAAAACCTACTGTTGTTAAGGTTACAACTGAATAATAAATTGCATCAAAAAACGTATCAAACCTTTCAGGATTTATCTCGTGCTCTATAAAGAAAATCAAGCTAGAAGAAACAAAGAGTATGGCAAAAATTGTAAAAATTATCCTTACCAGGAAGTATGTATCTATGTTTGTTATTCTTGCAAACAAGTATTTTTTCTTTATGTATCTTATTAATCTTAGGACTCGGAAAACTCTGAATACTCTGACGAAACCCAATCCAGATAATCCTAAGTAAAAAGGAAGTATTGCTACGATATCAACAAGTGAATATAAACTTAAAGTATGCTTAATCTTGTTATCTGCAACCCAAAATCTTAATAAAAACTCTATAGTAAAAATTATAATAATAACAGCATCTACAGTCTCTAAAATATTCCTCCAAAAAACAGATATATTAGTGGTTAGGATTATAAATATAATGCTTGTGGCAACTATAAGAGATAATATAAAAAAATCAGTTAGCCTTCCGGGTAATGTTTCTATATCCTGGAAATAGAAATTTATTCTTTCCTTGAGATTATTAAATTTAGGAACCTTTTCCATTACATTAACTATTTAAGAAATTGTATTTAAAGGTTTAGTTTTGTTGCGGAGGAAATTAAAATAAAAAAATTAAAGAACTAATTACATACCCATTCCAGGTGGCATACCAGGAGGCATTCCGCCGCCAGCAGGTTCTTTTGAACCGGCAGTTGCGATTACATCATCAATTCTTAGAACCATAACAGCAACTTCTGCTGCACTTGATACAGCCTGTGTCTTAATCTTTAATGGCTCAATAACTCCATGCTTCCATGCATCCATTACTTTTCCTGTAAAGACATCAATTCCAGCCCATTTTTGCTTTTTGCTATGAGCAGCTTTTAAATCTGTAATTGTGTCTATTGGATCTAAACCAGCGTTCTCAACTAATGTTCTTGGAATCACTTCCATTGCATTTGCAAATGCTTCAACAGCTAACTGTTCTCTGCCTGATAAAGAATTTGCATATTTCTTTAATGACATTGCAAGTTCCATTTCAGGTGCACCAGCGCCTGCAACTACAAGGCCTGTCTTTAATACAGCAGAAACATCACCTACTGCGTCAGTTACTGCTCTTTCTATTTCATTTGTAACATGCTCTGTTCCGCCTCTGATCAGCATAGTAACTGCTTTTGGGTTTTTGCAGTCCATGATGTAGGTAAATTCATCATCTCCTACTTTTTTTTCTTCAACAGTTCCTGCATTTCCCAAATCATCTTTGTTTAAATCCTTAAGATTATTGACAATTTTTGCTCCTGTTGCTTTTGCTACCTTCTTCATATCACTTTCGCTTGCCCTTCTAATAGCATAAATTCCTTTTTTTGTTAGATAGTGTATAGCAACATCATCAACACCTTTCTGGCACAAAACAACATTTGCACCTGTACTTGTAATTTGCTCAACCATGTCCTGCAGCATTTTCTCTTCCTGATCTAGGAAGCCCTGCATCTGGTCAGGTGTTTTTATCTGTATATTTGCATCAATTTCTGTTTTCTTGATTTCTATTTCTCTGTCAATTAAAGCTATTTTAGCATCTTTGACAACTCTTGGCATTCCTGAACTTAATCTTTCCTTGTCCATAACTATGCCTTTGATTAACTCAGAATCATCTACTGAACCGCCAGTTCTTTTTTCAATCTTGATATTGTCCTTGTCAATATGACCATTTTCTTCAACCATCTTTACTGCCTGGACTGCTAAGGTTGCTAGTGTGTCTTTAGAATATTCTGCACCTTTTCCGGTCATTGCTGTTTGTGCAATTTTCTTTAGAATTTCATCATTGGTTGATTTTTCTCCTATTTGGCTTAGAATTTCCTGAGCTTTTGCTTCTGCTAATCTATAGCCTCTTGCTACAACAGCAGGATGCACTTCTTTATCTAAAAGTTCTTCAGCATTTTTTAGCAATTCTCCTGCTAAAACAACTGCTGTAGTTGTTCCATCTCCTATTTCATCTTCTTGTGTTTTTGCAACCTCTACAATCATCTTTGCGCTTGGGTGCTCTATATTCATTTCTTCAAGAATTGTAACACCGTCATTTGTAACAGTAACATCTCCTAAACTGTCAACTATCATCTTATCCATTCCTTTTGGACCTAGAGTTGTTCTAACAGTTTCAGCTACAGCTTTAGCTGCCATTATGTTGTTCTTTTGAGCTTCTCTTCCTGTGCTTCTTTGAGCTCCTTCAGGCAAAATAAATATTGGTTGTACTGGTTGGTTATTTGTCATTTTATTAATCACTCCTTTAGTTTTTAATCAGATTTTGAGATGCTTGAAAATCGACAGACTAAATTTGTCTCGATTTTCGGCACCAATTTCTTGGAAAAAGTATATAACTGGTCTATATAAATGTATCGTTTTTGTGGCTGCTAATTGTTCCACATCAACAGGGTCTCTAAAAGGATGCCTTGAAAATAATCCACTTCCTTCTGCTAATTGTTCTGCAACATTTTCCGCGAAGAGTCTTGGTTCGTATACACATCCACCATACCGGTGAGCTAAACCATGAGCAAGAAAAACAGCAGAACCAGCTTCAATTCTTTGGTCTTGTACAGCAATAAATTTTCCCCTATTTCCCTCAGCTATTGCGTATGCGAGTTTAGCAAGAAGTCCATTTGGATTTCCCGTTGCATTATCTATATCATCCAAAACTGGTTTAGGTAATGTATTTTCATAACCGTCTCTACCATCTGCTTTACTTACATCAATCCTCCAAGCAACAGCTTCAGGTATCATAAACCAAAGTAATGGTGTTAAATTTAAATTATTGTTTTAAGGGGGTTTGGATGTAAACCATCACCTCACCCTACTAAAAGCATCATTAATCTTTTGTTCTGGCCAATTGGATTTTAATAACATTTTTTTTAAGGCTTCTGGATTGTGGCCTTTGCTTAAGCCTTGCTGGATGTAATTTCTTAATCTGATGTCATCAGGGTTTTGCTGCATTGCCTGGTAATTGCTTTTGTATGGTTTTTGATATTTACTATCTGCAGTTTTTTGATTCTTTCTATAAAATAGAAATAAAAATATTGATGAAGGTATAATGAAAATAAGAAATAAAAACAGTTTTGATAAATTGCTTTTTCCTTCTTTTGAATCTGAAACACTTTGCAATTCTTCTGTTTGTGCATCATCAGTTGGGATTTCATCTGGATCAATAAATCCTGCGCCTACTGACTCAATGAGGTTTGATGTTTCCTGAAGACTTACCTCACATTTGTTGTCAACACAAGTTTCATTAATACCGCAATCTGAATCTAAAAGACATTCATTAAGAGAAACGCAGGAATTATCTATGCACCCGTAACCGCTGTCACAAGCGCAATCTCTAATACAAGTTCCGCAATTTTCATTTGAATCACAATTATTATCTCCGCAATATCCGGTTGAGTTTGTGCAATATCCGGAAATGCATTCTTCATCAGCAGTGCATACATTGCCGCAAGTACCGCAATTACTCTTATCGTATTCCAGATGGTAATTCCATCCATCACAGCATTGATCTATTATGCAGGTTTCTCCAGCACTGCATCTGTGGTCTCCACATCTCAGTTCTTCAACACATTTGTTTGCTGTGCATTGATAGTTTAAGCCACAAGCGCAATCCTCTACGCAGGAAGAACATGTCTCTGACCCGTCACATATGTCATTCCCGCATTTATTATGATTAAAGTCAAGTGAAAAATTCACAGAATTTAATCCGCTGGTATCATCCACATAAGTTATATTGTGGATAGTGAGCATTATATATTTTAATTCATAAGTATCATCTTTATTCAAAATAGGAGTTATGTTAACACCGACACTAAAATCAACTTGGTTCTGCTCTATAGACAATACTTTTACCTCATATTTAGTTCCTTCTATACGATAAGACTCTTCCTGGTCTTCGAGTAAAATGTCTGTAACAGAAATAACACTGCTTGCGAAAATAAACCCAAATATAAATGCCAGTAAAGCAAATTTGTTCATTTTCTTAATACCAGTATGTTACTCCTTTAAAAAATTTCTTCTTAAATTGGGATTTTTTAGTAAATTTTATATATTCCAAATTCCAGAATACATAATAATGAGGTGAATCAGATGGGACTTTTTGGTTGGTATGCCAAACAGATAAAGAAACTGCATTATTGCGACATAGCAGCAATTAAAACAGTAAGTTTTCTTATTGGAATTATAGTTGGCGCATATTATCCGGATTTTGTTATGCAGTATCTGTGGGTTATTATAGCGATAATAATAGTATTGACATTAAAACTGCTGTATAAAATATTTAAGAAATAAAATGAACCCTTATGTTTTAGCTGCTATTGCAGTATGGGAACTTATATGGAAAGGTATTGCTATGTGGAAGGCTGCAAGAAACAGTCAAAAAAACTGGTTTATTGCTCTACTTATTTTCAACACAGTAGGAATTCTTTCAATAGCTTACATATATTTCTTTCAGAAGAAGAAAATTTTGAAGGAAAAGAAGAAAGAGAAAAAATCCAGCAAGTAGGAGCTAGTTTTGAATAAAATGTCAAAATACTGGTTCAAGCCGAAAAGATATGGTTATGGTGCAACACCATCATCATGGGAAGGATGGCTGATAACTATATTCTTTATTTTGGTTATTATGAGCAGAGCAATAAAACTGCAGAATAATCAACTAAGATTTGTAGTAGAATTGGTTTTGATTATAACAGTATTGATAATTGTTTCAAAATATAAAACAGAAGGTGGTTGGAAATGGAGGTGGGGTAAAACTAACCAGAAACGACCTTGATCTTGTTCTTGTTTGGAGAAATTGCCAAGTCCACAAATTTATAATTCTTAATACCTTTAGTTTCAGCGTATTTTTTTGCGCTTTCTTCTGTCTTGAATGTTTTTGGCCTGGTTTTTCTATGTCTACCCTTAACTTTAGCCATTCTCAGTTTTCTTGCCTGTCTTGTGTGTAATTTTCCCATTTTAGGTAGATTCAGTTGGGGGTATATAAGTTTTTTGTTGTTTAAACAACAACCTTATTAAACCAATATTTTTTTCCAATATGTATGACCCATTTATTGCCATTCGAAAAAATCAAGAGAAAAATTCTTGTAAAAACGGAATTTAAGACAGACAGCAAACTGGGCTGCAAGCCGGAAGAAAGAAAGACAGAAGAAATAATTAATTATGGTGTTATTAACGTAAATAAGTGCCAAGGTCCTACTAGCCATCAGGTAAGTGATTATGTGCAGAAAATTCTTCATATCAATAAATCAGGTCATAGTGGAACACTAGACCCTCATGTTCATGGCCTTTTGCCTGTAGCTTTGGGCCGTGCTACAAGAATTGTGCAAACTTTGCTTAAATCCGGGAAAGAATATATTGGTATAATGCACCTGCATAAGGATGTTGAAGAAACAAAATTAAAAGAAACAATAAAGAGAAATTTTACAGGAAAAATAATGCAAATTCCCCCTATAAAAAGCGCTGTAAGGCGCATAAAAAGAGAAAGGGAAATATATTATTTTGATATTCTGGAAAAAGACGGCCAAGATGTTTTATTTGTTGTTGGCTGTCAAGCTGGAACTTACATAAGAAAACTTATCCATGATTTAGGTCAAAAATTAAAGGTTGGCGCGCATATGCAGGAATTAAGAAGAACAAAAGCAGGACCATTCAAGGAAAACAGCTTATTTACGCTCCAGGATTTGATAGATGCTTATCATTTTTATAAAAAAGAGAACAATGATAAATTCCTGAGAAAAATAATTCAGCCAGTGGAAAATGCTATTGAACACCTGCCTAAAATATGGATTTTTGACACGACTATTGACACGCTATGCCACGGAGCTGATTTAAACATTCCGGGGATTAGTAAATTAAATGATCAAATTAATGAAAATGATGCTGTTGCAATAATGACGTTAAAGGAAGAATTAGTAGCTTTGGGGACTGCAACGCTAAATTCTGATGATATTCTGAAGAAAGACAAAGGGCTAGCGGTAAAAACAGACAAAGTTTTTATGGAGCCCGGAGTATATACTCGAAGCAAATAATTATAATATTTGTTTGCTTTTCGTAATAAGCAAAGACAATATTTATTTCTACGTAAATGATAATCTCAGATACTGGGGTGGAACAACAGGAATTATGGTGGGTGCTGATAATACTTATGAAGCAGGTGATGAGGTACTAAGACATTGTGATGGATGCACTGATGTTGATAGTTCAGCATGGTGCATTCCGGCATTTGAATTGACAGCAAACGGCTTTAACTACGGAGAAAGTAACAACATCGATATCCTTGTAGAAGATTTCTGTATAGGCGGTGGCCAGCCTCATGCAGAAGGAATGTCTGAATTAAGGTTAATTCTTATCTAATCTATATATTCTATTATAATAGTATATTAGTATACAAAAACGTAACATTTATATACTGGCTGATTGCTTTATAATTAATACTACATTATTAAAATAGCTAGGATATAAAAACGAGGTGCAAAATGGACTTTATAGTACAAGAAGCTGTGAAAAATCAACAAGATATTAATTATGATGATATGGTGGGTCAAGCAAACATCAAGGTTTTTGGTGTTGGAGGAGCAGGAAGTAATATGGTCTCCTGGCTTTATAAAAAGGGTGTTAAAGGTGCTGAAATAACTGCCTGCAACACTGATAAACAACATTTGGATATTACCAATTCTGATAAGAAATTTTTGATAGGAAAAGAATTAACAAGAGGTCTAGGTTGCGGAGGATTTCCTCAAAAAGGAGCTGAAGCGGCACAGGAAAGCATACAGGAAATTAAAGATACTATAAAAGGGACAGACATGGCTTTCATATGCGCAGGAATGGGCGGCGGAACAGGTACAGGAGCTGCTCCGGTAATAGCGCAAGTTGTAAAAGATTCTGGTGCAATTGTTATTGGCACTGTAACAATGCCTTTCAGCATAGAAAGAGCAAGGATAGACAAGGCAGAGTTTGGCTTGCAACAATTAAGACAAGTTGCTGATACAGTTATTGTAATTGATAATAACAGATTAGTTAACATAGCTGGTAACTTACCAGTACAGCAGGCATTTGCAGTTGCTAACGAACTAATAGCAACAATGATCAGAGGAATAGTAGAAACAATTGCTGTTCCTTCATTGGTTAACCTGGATTATGCAGATGTTAGAACTATTATGACAAATGGCGGAGTTGCAGCAATTGGTGTTGGCGCATCAGATACAACAAACAAGGTAGAAGAAGCAGTTAAAGGAGCTTTAAGCAACCCATTACTGGATATAAACTATAAAGGTGCTACAGGAGCCTTAATACACATTGAAGGCGGTCCTGATATGACGCTAGACGAAGTAAGCAAGGTTGGTGAGATGGTAACAGAAACTTTAGATGCAGATGCTAATGTCATCTGGGGAGCCAGAGTCTCAAAAGAGATGGAAGGGAAGCTGACAATAATGACAATCATAACAGGAGTAAAAAGCCCATGGATTCTTGGTAAATTAGACGAAAAATCAATGAGGCAGGAATCTG
>CAYXMT010000028.1:0-9323 GCA_964466175.1 uncultured Methanosarcinales archaeon
CAACTTTAATTTCATTAACGTCAAAATGCCTTTTGACAGTATCTGCAATTGAATTTATATTGTGCCTATCTCTCCCTATCAGCATACCTTTTGTTTTTCTATCATCAATGTAAATAGTCACTGTCCCGTCCTCTTCTTCTTTTATTTCTTTAGCTTTAATAGGATATATCAGATTCTGGACAAATTGAACCAGGTCACTGCTGAACTCTGCTAACTTTATCTTTTTCTTCAAGGTATTTTCCACTCTTTTCAAATTAGAGCCCTTCTTGCCAATGGCTTTGCCCATTTCGTTTTCATGCACAATGAAGAAAATGCCATCATTTACAATGCAGTCCTTTACTCTTGCGCCAGTCAGTGATTCAAAAAGAGACATGTACTTCATGATGTTTATATCGTATTTTATCTTTGCCACTTATTCACCCTTAAGTATGGATAAAACAGAAATAGAAAATGGTTTTTTGCATATAACACCTAATTCATCATTAAGATAGTTTACTTTTATTGTTTCAGTTTTATTAAGGGAAGCGTAATAATTTAAGTCATCAACAATCTTTTCAGCGCAGTTGGAGCTTACAATAACCTTCTCGACCCTGCCTGACTTAAGAGCTTTGATAGTTCTGTCTGTACCTACGACAAGAGCTTTTGCTTTAATTAATTTCTTAATCTCAGTAGATGTTAGTGTTTTTTTTGGAGGCATTTTATTCTTTTGGCTTGGTAATTAAATCAGGAACCCCTGTCCCAGTAGGTATAGCTTGGTTAAGCATCACATTTTCAACAACAGAATTAAGCTGATCAACTTCCCCAATCAATGCAGCATTTATTATGTGCTTAATTGGAGTTTCAAAGCTTGCTCTGGCTAATGCAGAAGCTTTCTCGCTTACAACACCATATCTTGTAATTCCTTTTATAGATCCTGAAACGCACATTGTATCTGCAACTAGCATTATATGCCTTATATCCACATTAAATCCTTGGTTCTCTATAACCTTAAAGACCTCTTTAATTATTGCTTCCCTGGCAGCTTCAATTCCTAAAACCTCTTGAATTTCAAAGATGTTGTTAGTTGTTGTCCTATGTGCATCTACTCCTTCAAGCTGCAGGACTTCTGAAAGATTTGAACCGGCAGTCATAATTAAATACTCATCATTTCTCTTTAGAGGCAATACCTGGTGAATCTCCTTTATTCCCTTAATATGGATGTCTTTTATTTTCTCTTTTGCCTTGTATACATCATTAAGGCTTTCTTCCTTGCTGCGACTTTTCAATATAATAGAATCCTTATTATCCTTTACACTAAATCCCTTCAACTGCTTGGTAATGCTGCTAGCCACATTAGAATTTGTTAAGCTAAGGTTTTTCATTTTTTCCTTATCCAATTTCACCTCAATTTCTGAGTCAATAAGGCTTATGGAAAATTCCAAAGCAATATGGTTTAATTTTGTTTCCTTAATCGCAAGAGCAAATTCTTTTATGTCCTTGCCTTTTGAATATGGAGTTTTAAGGTAGATTTCCATTGCTGGTGTTTGTAGTCCTTTTCTGCCATCAAGAACTTCTATTATTCTTGGCAATCCAAGTGTAACATTCATTTCTGCTACACCTGCAAAATGGAATGTGTTCAAGGTCATCTGTGTTCCTGGTTCACCGATTGATTCTGCTGATATTACGCCTACTGATTCCCCTGCCTGTATTTTAGCATTCTTGTACTCTTCCAGAGTATTATCAAGTATTTTTTTTAGCTTTGCCTGATTTATACTTCCACCTTTTTTAGCCAGGTAGTCTTTCATATCATCAAGTATCCTTTTAGGAAGTTTGTCCGCATATTCTGCTATTAGTTTGTCCATTTTAACCCACTGATTTAATTATTCTTTTGACATTTATGAATCCTCTTTCAGATTTTGAAACATCAATGCCATCTTCACCATACTCAAACTGAATTATTTTATTTGAAGCATCTCTTACAGAGCCATCACTCTCTACTTTCAAATCCTGCATGGCATTTGCAAGCCTCCTATACAAATAACCTGATTTTGGAGTTCTAAGAGCTGTATCCATCAGGCTGTCTCTACCAGTCATTGCTCCAAAAAAGAAGTCTGTTGGTGATAAGCCAGTCTTGAATTTTTCACTAATGAAACCCCTGGCTTCAGAACTTAAGTCGTGTTTTTTAAAAGCCGATAATGTTCTTCCTTCAAAGCCTTTTTCTATCCTCTTACCCCTCATAGCCTGCTGGCCGACACAAGCTGCCATTTGTGCAAGGTTAAGCAAGTTTCCACGTGCTCCTGACTTTGCCATAATCATTGTATGGGTGTTCTTGTCAGCAAAATTTGCAACAATTTCCCCAGTTTCGTTTCTTGCATTATTCAAAACTTCAAGGATTCTTAATTCAAGACTCTCCTCCAAAGTTTTTCCTGGAAATGATTCCAGTTTATTATCCTTATGCATACGTATTAGATTGTCAACTTCTTTTTTTGCGTTGTCAAGTGTTTCCTGCACCTTTAAACTTGCATTCTCAGGAAGGTCAGTATCTGAAACAGCGCATGTAAAACCTGTTCTTAATAGAACTTCTATTCCCAGCCTAAAAATTTTTCCAAGCATGTCTATTGTAAAATGCTTTCCGTATTTTTTATGTATATTTCTTAGCAGCAGCCCAGAACCTTCCCCAAGGTTAGCTCGATCCATATAGCCTTCAACAAGCTTTCCGCTTTTTATTGTAACTTCTTCATCCTCTCTTGTTTTTCCGGTAAAGTTAAAATCCTCTGGTATCAAAACAGAAAATATTTCTTTTCCATCAACCATTTCCTTCTTAGGCAATTTTGAAAAATTGTCTAATCCAACTGAGGCTAAAAGATCTATTGCACTGTTCCTGCTTAAAGTCATATTTTTTGTAAGTAAATAATTGCCAGAGATTGCATCCTGCACACAGCCAATTATGCTTAAGCCGTATCTTACAGAAATAAGCTGTGTCTGTACTTCCATTAATATTTCAGCTTCTGCTCTTGCTTCTTCTGTCTGGGGAATATGCAGATTCATTTCATCACCATCAAAATCAGCATTATATGGATGACATACAGCAGGATTAAGCCTCAAAGTTTTTCCTGGCAGTACCTTAATGCGATGGCACATCATTGACATTCTATGCAAACTTGGTTGCCTGTTAAATATAGCTAAGTCACCATCCATGAGATGCCTTTCAACAGTATAGCCCGGTTGCAGTTCTTCTAATGATGCTTCTTTTGTTTCATCAGTAATTTTTTTCTTTTTTCCATCAGGCCTGATTATGTAATTTGCTCCAGGGTATTTTTTAGGGCCCTTTTCTATAAATTTCTTTAAATATTCCATGTTCCAAGTATTAACTTTTTCAGGAACTGAAAGTTTCATAGCTATAACGTCTGGAACACCTACTTCATTTAACTCTAACATTGGATCCGGGCTTATAACTGTTCTTGCGCAGAAATTTGTTCTTTTACCTGCAAGGTTATGCCTGATTCTTCCTTCCTTGCTTTTTATTCTTTCTGTTAAAGTCTTTAATGGCTGGCCTGACCTATGACGTGCAGGAGGTAATTGAGCAATAGCATTGTCAAAGTATGTTGAAACATGGTATTGCAGCAAATCCCATAAATCCTCTACTATAATCTCTGGTGCACCGGCATTTATGTTTTCAAATAATCTCTGGTTTATTCTGACTATATCTCCAAGCTTATGTGTAAGGTCATCTTCGCTTCTTTCCCCGCTTTCAAGAGTTATACTAGGCCTCATTGTTACAGGAGGTATGGGCAATAATGTTAAAACCATCCACTCAGGCCTTACATATGGTGCTGCAAGCCCAAAAAGAGCAGTATCTTCATCAGGCACTTTTTCAAGTCTTGTCCTTATTTCTATTGGGCTTAATCTTTTATCCTCTTCTATAAAGGTTGTTGGCTTGTCCAGAGTAATCTTTTTTTGCCGTGCCTTGCAATGAGGGCACTTGTTAATTGTCTTTAAACTGGTTATAATCTCCTTTATTTTAGCCCTTCTTCCTTCAATCCCTTTCTCTTTTTCCACTGCATCAAGAACTTCCTTGAAGTTATTTATCTTGTTTTTTGGTATTAATATCCTACCGCAATCTCTGCATGTGGATTTCAAAGTCATAAGAACTATATTAACAAATTTAACATGTATTATTGGCCTTGCTAGTTCTATATAGCCAAAGTGGCCTATACATTCTTTTAATTTTGAGCCGCATGTTTTGCATCTTAAACCAGGGTCAATGACTCCTAACATTATATCCATTAGGCCGCCATCTACAGGATAGCCTTCTTTATCGTAAAGTTCTGGTGTAACAACTTTTGCAGAGGCCATGCCCTTGATTATTTTAGGGCTTAAAACAGAAAACACAATGCTTTTTACCTGTTTATAGACATGAGTTTCCTGCTCAATTATTTCATTTTTCTTCGCTGTTTTTTCCTCTGCATCTTCTGAACTTGATTCTGTTTTCTCTTCAGCTTTGGTTTCTGTAGTTTCTTCTTCTTTTGATTCCACATCAGGCAGCTTCAATTCTTGTGCAGGTTTTTCTTCTGCTGTTTCAGTAGTTTCTTCTGCAATTTTTTCCTCTGCAGCTACCTCTACCTCTTCTGTTTTCTCTTCAGCTTTTACAGTTTCCTCAGCCTTGTCTTTCTTCTCTGCCATTTTTTCAATATTTATTTTCCAATTGCAGTTTCTGATATATTCCCAATGACTTAAACTCATCAAGTATTAATTTGAATGCGTAGCTTATTTCAACATCATTTATCTCAACATTTTCTCCGCACACAGGACAGTAGCTTTTATTTTTGTAGTCATCTTTAATTGCTATAAGACCACAGTTTTCACATATAGGGACAATTGTTTTATCAGAGTCAAATCTTTCTTTTAACAGCAATGAAGCCCCATGTGCAACAAAAGTATCTTTTTCCATTTCTCCAAGCCTTAAACCGCCTTCCTTAGCTCTACCTTCTGTAGGCTGCCTTGTAAGCAATTGTATAGGGCCTCTAGCTCTGGAATGTATTTTGTTTGCCACTAAATGTTTTAGTTTTAAGTAATACATGCTGCCAACAAAAATCTTGGCCTCCATGATTTCTCCAGTAATCCCATTGTAAAAAGTCTCTACGCCATTTTCCCTAAATCCTGCTGATTTTAATTCTTCTCTTAGCTTTTCTTCAGGCTCTGCATCGAATGTTGTTCCATTGACCTGTCTGCCGGATAAAGCTCCTACTTTTCCGCCAAGAATCTCTAATAAGTGGCTTATTGTCATACGTGATGGTATTCCATGCGGGGAAAATATTAAATCAGGAACTATTCCTGATACAGAAAAAGGCATGTCTGATTCTGGAACTATCAATCCAACAACTCCTTTTTGGCCGTGCCTGCTCGTAAATTTATCCCCTATTTCAGGTATTCTTTCGTCCCTTAATCTTACTTGAACTAATCTGTTTCCTTCTTCATTCTCAGTTAACAAAACAAAATCAACAACTCCTTTTTCACCATGCTTCATGGCTACAGAGCTTTCTCTCCTGGTACCAGCAGCTAAATTATATTCTTCTAAAGAACTTAAAAATCTTGGAGGACTTGTTTTTCCAATAACAACATCACCTTCAGCAACCTGTGCTTCCGGATAGATTATTCCATCCTGTTCCAAAAACCTATAATCCCTTTCAGATTTATATCCTTTTACATCTTTGTCTGGTACACTTACCTGGTCAATTAAGCCCCCAGAATATCTTAGTTCTTCTGAAATACTCGGCCTGTAATATGTTGAACGGCCAAAACCTCTTTCAATAGACGCTTTATTCAAAATTATCGCATCCTCCATATTATATCCTTTATAGCTCATTACAGCTACAACAATATTCTGGCCAGCAGGATGATTTTCATAGTCGCTTATGCCGTGCATAATAGAATTAACTATAGGAGCTTGAGGATAATGCAGCAAATTGACATCCATATCCATTCTTACAGAATAGTTCGATGCATATAATCCCAAAGCCTGTTTTTGATTTTTAGAGCCTGCATTAACTCTTGTAGACTGATTAAAGTTTCCATATGGAACAAGAGACGTTGTCAAACCAAACATACCTAAAGGTGTTATTTCTAGATGAGTATGCTCTGGAGTAATGTCTTTTTCAAAGAAAGCTACTAATGTATTTTCTTCCTCAGCAGCATCCAGATATTCTATAACGCCCTGCTTAACCAAGTCACTCCATACAATTTCATTTTTTTCCAGCTGCTTCAGATGTTTTTCAGTCAATAAAGGCTGACCTTCCTTTACTACAATCAATGGTCTCCTTGCTCTGCCTTTTGAGGTTTCTATAAAAATTTCATCTGATTTTTTATTATGGTAAATGTTAAGGTTAGATACTATGCTACCTGCTCTTCTTTCATCTCTTACCTTAGCGACAAAACTATTTGGGTCATCAACTGTTCCTATAAATTTACTGTTCAGGTATGCTTCAGTCATCTTATAACCTTTAATCCATAGTTTTTCAATTGTTTGGCAACTTCATCTTCATTGGATTCGTTGGAAATAGAACATAGTAATGAAAGATTCTTTCTTAGACCAATATTAGTTCCCTCAGGAGTTTCTATAGGGCATAGTCTTCCTAAATGAGTTGAATGCAGTTCTCTTGCCTGGAAATTTTCCTGGCTAGCACTTAATGGACTCACAACTCTCTGTAAGTGAGACAGCATTTCCAGATAGTTTAGCCTTTGGATTCTTTGGCTTATTCCTTTCCTTCCGCTAACCCAGTTACCTGTTGCCATAGAAGAATAAATTCTCTGCGTAAGCAGCTTGTCTCTTATCAGATTTTTTATAGTTGGGAATTTACCTCTCTTAACCATCCTTTGGAAATTGTACAATAAATCTCCAATAAGCACTTTTAGGTTAAGCCTCAGCAAATCTGAAAGCAAGTCACCAGATAATTTTAGCTTTTTATTCATATAATGGTCTTTGTCATCAGTGTTAAGCTCTTCCTTTGATACTCTCAAAAATCGTTTGATCATTTTGCACAGGTTATAAGCCTTGAAAATTCTGTCCTCTTTTTTTATTCCAAGATGCGGAAGCAGATACTTATCAAGTATTTCCCTCATTCTCTCAACCCTAACTTCTTTTGACTGGGTAACGCCTATTTTCTTTGCAATGTAGTCTAATGCTTCATCTTCTGTCTTGATGCTTGTAAATTCAATCAGGTTAATCATGACCTCATCATATTGCTTTTCATCTGAAATAAATTTAGTAATCTCTTCATCTTTAAGCAATCCTAATGCCTTTATCACAACAATAATTGGGATTCTTCTTACCCTGGTAAATGTAAGATAGAAAATACCGTCTTTAAGCTTCTCCATTGTATGAGGAATTTTAAATGAGCCATACTCAGAAAACAATTTGCCAACAAATTCTGATGTGCCTCCTACGCGCCTTTCAATAAGGAATTTGTTAGAGGCAAGGTCTTCTATGGTTATAAGCACTTTCTCAGTACCATTGATTATAAAATATCCCCCCGGTTCGTTAGGATCTTCTCCTGTTTCAATAAGTTCCTGTTTGCTTAAGCCATGCAAATGGCACCATTTGCTTTTGAGCATTATTGGTATGTTTCCTATCTGGGTTGTGAAGCTTTCTCTTTGTACGCCATTAATGTGGGCGCTTACTTCAATAAAGGTAGGCGCAGAATAAGTCAATTTTCTCAGTCTTGCTTCAACAGGTAATATGTTTCTCTTGCTTCCGTCAGCTTCCGTAATCTCTGGCTTTACAGCCCATATTTTATCCAGTCTTATCTTGAAATCATCTATATTATGCGGAATGATTGTCGGCACTATTTCTTTATTCTCCCCTATAATTTGGTTTAATTGATTCTCTATAAAATCATTATAGGATTCAATGTCAGAATCTACAAAACTCTGTTCGTCAAAATATTTTTGTATTAAGGTCTTGCCGTATTTATACATCAACAATCACCCTGTAAAATAATGCTTCTCCTGCCGTTTCACTGGTTCTTATAATTTTTATTACATCTCCCGGCTTGACATTTAATGCTGCTATCGCTGCATCTGTCTTTAACATTCTTGGAAGCTCTTTTGCAGAAATATGGTATTTCTCCAGCAGTTTTTCTTTTTGTGCTTCACTTAGCTTTGAGTGCTTAGGTATTAAAAAATGCTTGTCAACTTTAAATTTTTTCTTCATCCTTGTGATAAAACTCCTCGTTGGTTCACGAAAATTATTAATTGAACATATATGGGCCGGACGTGATTCGAACACGCGACCACATCATTGCTTTCAACTTATTGAAAGTTCGAAAACCCCTAGGCTTTCCGTTAAAAGTGATGTGCTCTACCAGGCTGAGCTACCGGCCCGCGACGTTAATTCCAAAGGAATTTATAAATTTCCTTGAAATAAAAACGCCCTGGCCGGGACTTTCACCATTTATCTTTGAACATAAATGTTTTGAACCCGGGTCGAAGCCGCGACAGGGCTTCATGATAGTTCCTGCAGCTCAATAAGCTTTATTTAAACTGCGCCAGGCTACACCACCAGGGCATTTTAGTATAACAGCATAGTTTACCTTCCTTTAACTAAAACAAACCTAAAATTGTAGTGTTTTATCTAAAGAAGGATTATTTTGCATTTTGTATTGAATTACTTCATTATTTATAAAGCTTACGGAATTTAATAGTAAATTTGTAGAAATGCCTCTTTCTAAACCTATTTTACAAGAACTATAAACAGCTTAGACAAAACTACTATTTAATTATTTCTGTACTGGGGTAGATATTTTGGTTTGTGATTCAAAATTTTAATCGTTCAGAAAACTATATAAACAAACTAAAAATCATATGATTAAATGAGCAAGAAGAAAGAAGAGTTAGCTGCACAGGAAAAACAGCAGCAGGAAATTTCCAGGATTAAGTTACCCAGAGGCAACCAGACTTTAGGAATTCTTGAACAAAGAGTGGGAGCTTCCAGAATGAGAGTTAGATGCCTGGATGGAAAAACAAGAATCTGCAGAATCCCAGGAAGATTAAAAAGAAGATTATGGGTAAGAGAAAACGATATTCTTATTATCGAGCCTTGGGAATATTCCGGTGATGAAAAAGGTGATGTAATATACAAATACACACCTACTCAAACCAGTTACCTGAAAAAGAGAGGATATCTGAAGAAGATCGAAGAAGAAGATGAATTCTGATTCGAAATTTTCTTTCACTACTCTAGAATAGAAATATTTAAATATCAGCTGTATTTAATCTTAAATTAAGATGCACACTAAGTTTACAACCTTCGTGATATATATTGTATTGCTAATTACATTTCTTGGCCT
>CAYXMT010000029.1:0-9231 GCA_964466175.1 uncultured Methanosarcinales archaeon
CATAAGGGTATTGTTTGATTCTCTCCTTTATAAACCTTTCTATTTTTGTTACTTGCGGGTAATGAACTATTTCTTACCAGCTTCCTTAAGAACATTTCCAATAATCAAGCTTCCATCCTTAGTTAAAATACTCCCTGGATTAAATTGTATGCCTTCAACAAAACACTCTTTGTGCCTTATACCCATTACAATATCATTCTGGCTTCTTGCAGACACTTCAAGGTCATAAGGTACATCTAATGCTGAAAGGGAATTGAATGCTCCTGCATTAAAAGGATTGTTAATGTTTTTGAATATTGTTTTGCCATCATGATCAACTAAAGTTATTTTTCCATGCATGATGATTGAAGACCGGTTAATTTTGCCTTCAAATGCCTCAATTATGCATTCGCATCCAAAACCAACTCCGAATATAGGAATGCTGCCTGCATAGCTTCTTATAATATCAACAGAATTTCCAGCATTGCTTATATTTTCAGGGCCAGAGGAAATAACAATTAAATTAGGCTTGAATTTATTTACTGCACTGTCGATTACCTTAATATCTACATCATTCCTGTAAGAAATAACTTCACATCCTTTTTTCTCAAACTCATCTATCAAATTGTGAGTAAAGCCTAAATTATCTATCAAAAGGATCTTCATTTTAGTCCTCCTGCAGATTTAATTGCATCCAATAACTTCAAAGTTTTTTCATCAGCTACGCTAAATTCCTGTTCATCATTGCTGTTATGGAAAACTCTTGCAGTTGTCCTGACAAACGCTTTGTCTTTTTTAATCCTTAAAGGCTCCACAGTCATGCTATGCAGTTCTTTCTCTGGTGTTACATAAACCATGGAACCAGAGCTGAAGCATCTTTTTGTTTTTTCTATCTTCCTAAGCAATTGCATTGACTTTACTTTAGTAATACCGCTTACTACAGCTGGATTTATAGTCGATATATAAGCATGCAAAGCATCAAGGTCTTTGTTAAGAATGCCTTTAACACTTAAAGTAATATTCTGGCCGGCTGGATGTTTATTGACTGCAAATAATTTATCAACATGCCTTGTTCCTGTTTCTGAAATTTTTGCAACATCATCTCTTACAGCATCCGCAAGCATTATATTGTAAGCAATTTCACTTTCATTAACTTTTAACAATGCCTCATACTTATTATCAAGATCTTTTTCAATTCCTTCTTTATTAATGCCCCTTGGTTCTGCACTAGTTGCTATTCTCAATTCAACTGTTTTTTCGTCCTTACCCTCAACATTTAAGATTGCTTTTACACCAGAACCAATAATTGCACCATTACCGTCATTGACATAAAACATATGGCCATCTTTAATATTTTTTAGCTGCGCATAGATGTCAAGAGGCTCTGCATTATAATTTGATGTTGCTAATCTTGAAGGTGAAGCATACAATATATCACCATCAAGTATATTTCTCCTTAAGGAATTCATTGATTCAAGAAATTCATCTTTATTCAGATCATAACTTAATTTTAATTCTCTTTTCTTATATGTTTTAACCTTAGGCAGTTTACTGCTGATGAGTTTTTCATAATTATTAATTGTTTTATTGCATTCCTGGTAAGTCTTTTCCCTGTTATTGTCAGTGATTAACGCATTTGCGACAAAGTATGTTTTTTTGGTTTTATGATTAGCTATAAACATATTATCAAGGAAATAAAAAACATAGTCCGGATCATTAATTATATCCTCCTTATTCTCCGGAAGGTCTTCTATTTGATTTGCAAAATCATAAGAAACCATGCCAAACAATCCGCAATATGGTAAAAAAGGCTTTGTTGTAGGCTTAAAGGCAAATGCTATCGCTCTTATTATATCCATATGATTTTTTTGCCTGAGTTTTTGCTGCTCAGGAACAGAAGTTCTTGCAGGTGTTAATTTACCGGTTATTTTGTCTTTTTTATACACTGCCTTATCGCAAAACTTAAAGTCTTTTTTAATAAAATTCAAAAATTTCTTTCCTGAATTGCTTAAAGCTGTTATCTCAAAATCATCACCTTTGCCTGTAACCATTAAACATGGATTAGCAGAGCCAAAAGTTGTTCCATTGTTTTCAAAAAGCATGGAATTTTTCTTGTTACCATAATCAGAAACCTTTCCAAAGTACTCTAAAGCATCTATTTCTTCATTAATTTCCTTGTATACTGGAACTATTGTTCCAATTTTAGCCTGTTTTATTAACTCTAACAAGATAACTTTCCCCCAAGTTTTGTTAGGATGAATTGATACTCATATAAAACCTTTATTATTGCAAGATAGGCAAATAAGAAGATTTAGGGGTTTTTAGGCCAAAAAGGCACATTTAAGCCTTAAATTTACACATAAGCTGCTAACATAGCCTCTAAGAAGAAAAAATGCCTTATAACAGACATTAATTATTTTCAATATGGAAAATTATTATATTTACATTCTCTGGCATAGAATCAGGGTCAGGATATTCCATCCCTAGTCTCATACCCGCCATAAGAAATCTGGATTGTACAGTACCGTGGAGTTTTCCCACTATATCTTTATATATGCGTTCTGTTTCTTCCATAATCCTTTTCTGTGCATTTCTAGCTTCCTCCTCTGCTTCTATGTTTCTTCTACTTCTCCTGTATTCATTAACTACATGAGCTGAACCAGCACCAGCAATAACAGGAACACCAACATGGACTGCTAGATTTAATCCAACATTTAATAGGTCTCTACGCAACATTTCACCTACTTCTTCAGGATGCTTAATATAACGAAAAGCTAATGTTGTTAAAAAGGATGTATATCCGATTACTACTCCCGAAATAGTTGGAGAGTTTAACATATATTTTGATACAAGATCATCAAGTTTGGTTTTTACTGACATTTTATAAGGTTAAATTATTTTAGATTATATGAATGGGGGTAAAAGATTAACATTTTATACACCAAGTTAACTAAGAGGGGGTATATAAATCATCCTATTTTGTCACTACTCTAAAATTAATATTATAGAATTAACCAAAAATCCCTTTAACAATTCCCAAAGCAATCTCTCTCTTCTTAGGAAAAGCCGCTATGCTCATCTCAATATGAAAGCAGTTTCCGGAGTCTGTAAGCTTTAATTTATTGTTTTTTAGGTACTCATCCTTATCAAATCTCAAGAAAAAGTCAAGATTCTCATCCAATCTTGATTCTAATTGCTCTGAAATTAATTTTCTCTGCTCTTCATCAATATTTTCCACCAGATTATCAAGAAATTTACTGATATGCTTATCTTTAGTCAAAGCAACTTCAAAAATTGTTATTTTCTTTTCATTAACACCAAAAGCGTTTGTTTTCTTAAGCGCTATTTTCTGCTCTTTAAGGTCAAATGGGAAAAATCCCAGAAATTTATCAAGAATTAACTTATTATCATCACTATTTTTTTCGTAAGAAAAAACTTTTATTTTTATTTGATGTGCTGTTTTAGGCATTGAAATTATTATTTATTGGTTTTTATTTTATTTTCTCCAAAGCACTTACAACATTCCATACCTGCGTTCTTGTATATGACTCCAAATTTACGTCATCAGCTATTTCCTCAAGCTCATTAAGAACCTTGCTGACTTTAATCTGCACCTCTGTTTTTCCATTTAGCACTTCAATTATGTTCTCGATTTTTAATCTTACATTCTTTGGAACAGCATTATCCTCT
The DNA here is from genome assembly GCA_964466175.1 of uncultured Methanosarcinales archaeon. Lineage (GTDB taxonomy): Archaea > Nanobdellota > Nanobdellia > Woesearchaeales > GW2011-AR4 > JACPJP01. The sequence goes on from CAYXMT010000029.1 coordinate 3,670, forward strand.
TTTAATGCATTTAACATAGACTCTATGTTTTCAAATTGATTATGCTCCATTTTCAGTTCGATCTTAACCCATCTCCTTAAGAAGTTCGTTCTGCAGTTTAGATGCTTTTTCCCTTAGCTGGTCTTCCTGCTTTTCCATGGTTTTTACTCTTAGCTCCATAACGTCCTTTTTGGAATCTAAATCTTTTTTGAGATCATCTTTTTTTGACAAGACCATTATGTTTCCCACAATTTTGTATGCTTCATCAACCTTTTCCAGTTCTTTCAATGCAGATTCAATTTCTACCTGCTGCAGCTGAAACTGCTGCTTTTGCATTAAAAGATTCTGCATACTCTGCTCCAGCATCTGCAGCTGGTTTACTTTCTTTTCTGATTCCTTGGATTCCTCAGCCATTTATCTTGCCTTTACCTTTGTGGTAACACTTCTTGGTTTAAAAAGTATTTTGCTACCACAATAAGGACATCTTATTTTTTTTCTTAAATAATCCTGGGCAACTTTTTTATTGCACTGAAAACATTTGTATTCTACCATTTTAAGCGACCTCTTCATTTGTTTCTAAAGTTTTTTCTTCTTTAAGCGGTTTTTCCTCTATGATTGGTTTTTCTTCGGATTTGGGTTCTTCAAAACTCAAAGTCTTAGACACAGTATATGCTTTTCCAGTAAACTTTGAGTTGCATTTCCTGCAGTGCCATATTCCAATTGATACACGTTTGACTTTTAGAGCATTGCAGTAAGGGCATAAATGCTTTTTCCTCTGCTCTTTCTCTATTTTAGCAAACTTATGCTTTGGCTTAGCACCATATCTAGCACCAAACCTTTTTGCAGAACCTAATTTTTCTATTTTTGCTTTTACCATTGTTACCTTAAACTGTTAAAAATGGGGCTGCCCGGACTTTCACAGCCCCAGTAGCATGATAACTTCTGAAGACAGGGCATTTTGAACCGGGATCATCTGGTCTTTAGACGCAATGTTTTCACATCACATACCCAAACCAGAAAGGCTAGCCAAGTTACCCCACAGCTTCATGTTTTTTAAATCCCATGCTAGGAGCAACGTCCATTTTCCTTATAAGAATTAAACGCTTATTTTTAAACTTATCGTTAAAGCCTATTTGTTGAGCCCCTTATTACTAATAAATTTCTCGATGATAATTTTAATTTTCCATCAAAGAAAAATCTCAATATATAGAAACTTATTTATAGATAAAACTCGCTTAACCATCCCATGGCGACCCACAGGATGATGAAAAAGCAGCTGAAATCGAGTTTACAAGAATCCTGAATGATACTATAGAACACCAGGAAGATGCTGTTAAACAAAAAGCACGTAGAGCATTCTTACAAGGGTATGCCGAAAGTTTCATAGCAGACTTCACGATGATGACTATGGTCATGGGTTTCTAAACGCAATAGATTATGCATACAATTACATGCTAAGGGCAAGATTTGCATTTAAGCAGGGTACTTTTGATGGCGATGTCGAGGCAAGTGCTAAAGTGGGAGGGAGGACTCGGCATGCTTTTTGGAGGAATTGAAAACGCTCTGATGAAGGATAAACAACATAATAGTGTTAGATATTTCAAAGTAGAAAGCAAGGTTCTTTCAGCAGTAGTTAGAATTATGAAAGCATTAAAAGAGTTTAGCTCTCATATTAGAAGCATACCAATGGCAAAGCGACTGCAACAACTAAAGAGGAAGCACTTTAAAGATCTAACCCCGGAGCAAAAACATGGATTTGACCTGCTAATTGCTGAGTTTGCAAAATAGGCAACCATCCATTCCAATCTATACTTTCTAAAATATAGTCAATTAGCAACTTTTTTAAATCAAAATTAGAATAAACAACTTCCCTAAAAGGTGATATTTATGTACGATGATAATAAGGTTGACAAGGCATTAAACTTCATAGGCATGTATTCCAGCTTTGAAGAAGTAAAGGACACTCTAAGCCTTAATGATGAAGAATATAATCAATTAAAGCAAAGAGCAAAGCAAAGATACGGCAAGGAAGTTTTCAACAACTAAAGACCAGCTTCATCCTTCAGTGTTTCAGCCACATCTGTATTCTCCCATGTAAAGTCATCATCACTTCTTCCAAAATGGCCGTAAGCAGCTGTTTTCTTGTAAATAGGCCTCAGTAAATCAAGCTTCTCAATAATCCATTTTGGTGTCAATTTAAAGTGTTTTTTCACCAGCTCAACAATTTTCTCCTCATCAATCTTATTTGTTCCAAAAGTATCCACATTAACAGAAGTTGGTTCAGAAACTCCGATTGCATAGCTTAATTGAACTTCACATTTATCAGCCAATCCAGCAGCAACTACATTTTTTGCTACCCAACGAGCAGCATAAGCCCCAGATCTGTCAACTTTAGAAGGATCCTTTCCTGAAAAAGCACCTCCGCCATGTCTTCCTAAACCCCCATAAGTATCCACAATGATTTTTCTTCCTGTTAATCCAGTATCACCTTCTGGACCTCCAACAACAAACTTTCCAGTTGCATTTATGTGTATTTGCGTATCTTCATCCAGAAATTCTTTGCAAATAGGTTGTATAACATGCTCATTTATTTGTTCTTTTAATTCATTCTCAGCTATCTCATCTACATGCTGCTGTGCTATAACAACAGCATTAAGTCTTTTTGGCTTGCCGTCATGATACTCAACAGAAACTTGGCTTTTGCCGTCAGGACCAAGACCTGGCACAATACCTTCTTTCCTTACATACGCTAACCTACGCGTTAATTTATGTGCTAAAACAATAGGAAGAGGCATAAGCTCTGGTGTTTCATTGCTTGCAAAACCATACATCATTCCTTGGTCTCCAGCGCCTTGTTCCTTGCTGTCTCCTTCACCTTCAGACACTCCTTGAGAAATATCAGAGCTTTGGCCATGGATGCTTACCCACACGCCTGCATCATCGCAATCAATTCCAAATTCAGGATTAGTATATCCAATTTCCTTTAATGTTGCCCTGACAATCTTCTGCACATTTGCCCATCCATTTGTTGTTACCTCACCAGCAACATGAACTGTTCCTGTTGTTGTCAAGCATTCAACTGCAACTCTGCTTTTAGGATCTTGTTTTAGTAACTCATCCAGTATAGCATCGCTAATCTGGTCGCAAACTTTATCAGGATGCCCTTCTGTTACACTTTCAGATGTAAAATATTCCACTTTAGTCATTTTTGTCACGCTCCACATTTTTTTCTTTAGAACTCATTTTATTGTCTAAAAAATCAAAAATTTGTCATTTTTATATATAATCAATAAGGTCTTTTAAAAACGTTTTTGACAAAAATATTCCGAAAGGAATAAATACTATTGTTCTTTCCTATTCAATATGCCGTACGAATTAAGCGAAATTAAGAAAATAAGGAAAAGCCTTGGACTTACCCAGTCAGATCTGGCTAAAAGGTCGAATATTTCCCAGAGCCTGATAGCAAAAATAGAGTCAGGAAAAATAGATCCAACTTTTACCAAAACAAAAAGGATTTTTGAAACTCTGAATGACATGGAAAACAAGGAGGAAATCAAGGCAGAAGAGCTGATGACTCAAAAAATTATCAGTGTATCTCCTAATAATAATATTAATGAATCAATAAACAAGATGAAAAAATTCTCCATTTCACAAATGCCAGTCATAGAAGACCAAAAAGTTGTTGGTCTTGTATCAGAATCAACCTTAATTGATGCATTATTAAATAAAAAACATAAGAAAATATCCGACATAATGGTAGAAAGCCCTCCAACAGTATCAAAAACAGCATCTGTAAAGGTAGTTTCAAATTTATTAAAGCATTACCCTATGGTTGTAGTCTCCGAATCAGGAAAATTAATTGGTTTGATAACAAAAGCTGATTTATTGAATAAGTTGTATGAGGGTTAACTTAAATCTTTTAACTTCCCAAACCCATAAAGCTTATCAGAAACAATAACAGCATCAAAATTCTTCAAATCCATTTTCAAAAACGGGCTTAAAACTTTTTCTTTAAGGACGTCAGTCCCTTCTGTAACCAAATTAAATGAAGGTTGTACTATCAAATTGTATTTTTTCCATTTACCGACGAGGAATGCTTTGAATAATTCCACTCTAGGGCCGTCATGGACCGAAACAGCAGGATGCTCATGCCCGATAATTATAGTAGAAACACCTTTCAATAATTTTTGATTTGGTAATTTATCCCCATGCAAGACCAATGTTTTATTATTTTCATTATTATTTTTTGTTTTATTTTTATTCATTATTTTATTAATTATATTTTTTTGAGTTTTAATCATTGTTTTTTTATTATTTTTTATTGTATTTTTTCCCATTGAATCGTTTTTCATTTTACTTTGCTCTATCAAATAATAATCCAAAACCTTAACATCCCTTTTCTTAGCAACAGGATCTAAGATCTTATCATGATTGCCTTTAATCAATATTATTTCATCACAATACTTAGAAAAATAATCAATTAACTTCAAGGTATTCCTCCATTCCTGATCAGAAATAGTGCCAAACTCATGCTTTAAGTCCCCATTAATAACAATTTTATCAATCTTTTTGCCTTTTAATTTCTTAAATATCAAACCCAGCCCTTTCATAGTCTCTTCAAATTGAAATCTAGGGACCATTAAACCTTGTTTATTCAAAGATTCTTCATAGCCTATATGGAAATCAGTAACAATAAGTGTTTTATTGATATATGTAGCTAAATCAACCAGCTCAATATCATCAAAAATCTTCATAAAAAGAAGGAATTTCTAGAGGTATATATAAGTTATTAAGAGAACTATGAATACTTTAAAAAGAAAAAATAAAAAAAAGAAAAAGAGTTTTATTGGTTCTGTCCTAAAGCCCATATGTCTTTTAATCCAACAACAACTGTTGCAGGAACGACAAATGCAAGGACATTAGCGAAAATACCTTGTAGGTATAGTCCTATGTATTGTACTCCGCCAAGAATATCTGATGCACCACCTGCAAAAGCAGCAATAATCAGAACTGTTGAGACCAACAGAAATTCTTTTGTTTCCTTTCCGCTAACATTTAGGAAGCCGATTATTAAACCTAACACAACTAACAAAGATGCTAGCCATGCACTGGCAATAGCTCCTACTTGCGCTGAAAACAGACCTAGTACAACTGCAATTATTACTCCTCCAATGAAGGAATAATGGCCAATTTTTTGTTCCACTTTGGTTTCACCTCCGTTATTTGTTATTTATCCTTATGCCTGCTTATAGGCATTGATAATCAACTATAGTGCAGCGACTATATAAATGTTTCGGTTATTGATTATCAATAATAGTAATCTTTATATACAACCAATATTTGTATATTCCTTATAAACCTATTACAGGTACGTTAAGATGTTTAATTTAGAGATTGAAAAGAAAATTGTTGATTTTGTCAAGAAAAGCACCTTAGGTGTCACTTCTTCTGATATTGCTAGTTATGTTGGCCTTAACAGGATGACTATAACCAAATACTTGGCAATCATCAAAGAAAGAGCTTTAATAGATTTTAAACAGTTTGGAATGGCTAAATTATGGTATATTCCTGTAAATCTAAGCA
>CAYXMT010000030.1:0-8595 GCA_964466175.1 uncultured Methanosarcinales archaeon
AGCAAGGCAGTATATTCAATCCTGAAAAAATTAAAATTGGAAAGTTTAAATACGAGGTTAAGGCTGTCAAATCAGGAACAGTAAATAAAATTGACAACAGGGCAATTTCAAGGATAGCCAGAGTTGCAGGCGCCCCATTAAATAAAGGCGCAGGAATTTATCTGCACAAACATATAAAAAATAAAGTAAAAAAAGGCCATAAACTGTTTACCATTTATTCTGAAAGCAGGCAAAAGCTTGATTTTGCCAAAGAAATCTTAAAAACCACAAACGCGTTTATTGTGAAATAAGGTTTAATAATAACATTTTTATACATAAAACCTTATTATTTATTAAAATGAAAAAAGAGGTATATTTCCAGTAGCTTCTATAATATTCCTGCTTGTTTTAGTGCCAAACGCCTTTTCAGTCTATGGAGATAGTGTTTATTCAGGAACAGTTGAAGACAGGAAGGTTTTTACTATATCTGGCCACCTTTTCGAATTTCGAATGGACCCGGTAAGCAATAAAGCGTATGTCGAAATTGATATTTCTGGAGTTATAGTGCCAAGCGGAGAATGCAAAATAAAATCAGGTTTTAATATATGCATAGGCAATATTTCTTTTTAGGACTATTGATAACTGATGGAGGATTAAGAAGAAAAGGTGATATGATATTCCATTCTGCAAGTAAGAATTTAATTTATGACTTAAAAAATCTCATTAAATCTGTTTGGGGTATGGATAGAAATGTCAAAGAATACGTCCAAAGAGGAAAATTCCTTTCATACCAGTTAACTTTAAATAAAACACAGACTTCTATAATACTACCACAACTGCCGACGTCGCATAACCTGGCATTGCGATGGCCTTGAGCCTAAAAGGGCTAGTAAGCCATTTCCCGCAAGGGTATCCCGGTTCAAAACGATTTTTTTCCAAAAAATCGAGAAAAAAGTATGCAATGTGAGACCTTTGGTCTCACGGAACGATGGAAAAGATTGATGAAAGTCCGGGCGTCGGCGTATTATTTATTCCTTTCCAAGAACATAAGCAAATATCAATGGTGCAACAATAGTTGCATCTGATTCTATGACAAATCTGGGAGTGTCTACAGACAATTTTCCCCATGTAATTTTCTCATTCGGTACAGCGCCGCTGTAGCTTCCATAAGATGTAGTACTGTCGCTTATCTGGCAGAAGTATCCCCAAAGTTTGCATTCTTCATTTAAATCTTGTTGTATCAACGGAACAACGCATATTGGGAAATCTCCTGCTATGCCTCCGCCAATCTGAAAGAATCCGATTTCGTTACTCTCAGAATTTTCTTTGTACCAGTCAATCAAAAAAGACATCTGTTCCAATCCGGATTTTACAATGCCAATATTGTTAATCTGTTCATTATAATAATTCCTTCCGCCCTCTTTTGTTAATGCCACAAAAATATTCCCTAATGTAGAATCTTCCCATCCAGGTGTCCATATTGGCAGATTTTTTTCACATGCAGCTATCAGCCAGGAATCTTTAGGGTCAATTTCATAAAATTCCTTTAAGGAACCGCTCTTGATGACCTGATACATGTATTCATAAGGGAAATATCTTTCATTATTTTCATCTGCTTTCTTCCAGAGTTTGAATATTTGTTTCTCAATCCTTCTCATAGCTTCTTCTTCAGGAATACACGTATCTGTCACCCTGTTCATATGCTCATCAAATAATTTTTTTTCATCCTCAGGACTTAATTCCCTATAATTTGGAATGCGCCTGTAGTGCTTGTTAGCCACTAAATTAAATAAATCTTCTTCTAAATTTGCTCCGGTGCAGCATATTGCATGGACTTTGCCCTGCCGGATCATTTCAGCCAGACTTATTCCAAGTTCTGCAGTAGACATAGCGCCTGCCAGAACAACAAACATTTTACCATTAGAATCAAGGAGCTTAATGTATGCTTCAGCTGCATCCACAATCACCGCAGAATTAAAATGCTTATAATTTCTTTTTATAAAACTCTTAACCGATTTATAGTCCGTATTAGCATCCAATACTATCCACCCAATAAAAAGAATTCTTACCTGTTTTAATAATTTTTGGTCAATTTTTACTTTATTTAAATTATATTTATTTTTTAATTATTGATAATTTTTAATGCATTCTTATTATTGTTTTAATCTTTCTTGCTAACAGTCTCTAACTCTTCCGTTTTCTCAATTTCCAAAAAAGCATTTGCAAGCTGTTTCCCCCCTACAACTTGAGGCAGAACAACAATCTTAGCTCCCACTTTATGTAATCTGTCAACAGCATGCTCATCCTCTGCTTTTGCTGCCAGATAAAGCCTTGGATTCAGCTCAGTAGCGCTCATTATAAGGTATATATTATCAGAATCTTCTGCTAATGTTGCAATTAACCCTTTTGCTTTCTCTACCCTTGCTTTTTTCAAGACATCAGGGTCTAAAGCATCACCTTGCAGAACACTTTCTCCGGTAGATATAAGCCCAGTGCATTTATTTGCATCTTTTTCTATTATAAGGTATCTCTTCTTTTTTTCTTTTAACACACTACAGACGTATTTTCCCAATTTACCATAACCACAAACAATAGTATGATTTTTTTCTTTTCTCATTCGAACCAAGCCTCCTTTTATTCCCCCTAATAATAACCTTGTCTGGCCCTCTATAATTGCGCTTCCTAAAAATATCGCAATGTAAAACACTAATCCAATTCCAAAAGCCAGCAGTACCATCACCAAAATTTTGCCATACGCAGTTGCAATATTGTACGATGTTCCGACAGTTGTTACAATCAATATAACATGGTATAATGAATCAAACAGGTCTACACCCTCTATTGCACTAAATGCATAAGTACCAGATACAATCAGGACTCCAAGAAGAAAAACACCAGCTGCAAAATTCTTGATACTTGTATCTGCCATTACCCACCTCTTTTTGTAACTTATACTCTACTTAACTGACTTTATTTATATATTTATTATTAAATCTTTTGTTTAAAGTATGGGCTGTGCCTCGTGAATTGCGAGCGAACTCGCTTCGCTCGTCGCGGGCGGTGGGAGGCGGGCGGGAAGAATCATGTAAAGACATAACTCAAAATGGTGCGTGTTGTTTACAAAAATATTTTTACGAAAAGAAATCATGGTAGCCCATTTTGACTCGCCTGCACGCGACTTGCTCGCGTGCTCTCAAGCGGCGTCCGCTCTGGCACAGCCCAAAATTTTTAAATACGATTTCAATTTTCTAAAACTATTTAAACATACCATATTTCCCACAATACAAAATGGTCGACACAGTAATTATAGGAACAGTTGCCTTAGACTCATTAGAAACACCATTTGGAAAAATTCAGGATGCATTAGGAGGCTCCGCTTGTTATGCATCCATTGCAGCTTCTTTTTTCTCAAAACCGGGAATAATGTCAATTATTGGAAAAGATTTTCCGGACAAGCATATAAAATTCCTTAATGAGAGAAGCATAGACACCACAGGCATCTCAGTAGGAGACAAAACATTCAGGTGGCAGGGATTCTATGAATTTGATATGAATGAAGCAAAGACATTAAAGACAGAGCTGAATGCCCTGGAAACTTACAAGGTAGAAGTCCCTGAAGAATATAAAAATGCAAAATATGTTTTTCTTGCAAACATAGACCCTGAACTGCAGCTGGAAGTTATTGACAATATCAAATCTCCTGAACTGATTGTGATGGACACTATGAATTTCTGGATTGAGCATAAAAAAGAGCAGCTCTTAAAAACAATAAAAAAAGCAGACATTCTTGTCCTTAATGATGCCGAAGCAAGACAGCTTTTCGATACTCCAAACCTGATTAAAGCTGCAAACTCCGCTTTAAAATTGGTTTCAAAAGCAGTCATCATAAAAAAAGGCGAGCATGGAGCATTATTATTCTCAGACAACAAGCATTTCAGCGCTCCAGGCTACCCTTTAGAGAACATAAAAGACCCTACAGGCTGCGGAGATAGTTTTGGAGGAGCGCTTACAGGCTACTTAGCAAAAACTCAGGATTTAAGTGAAGCAAATTTAAGAAAAGCAATTATTTACGGAAGTGTAATGGCATCTTATAACGCAGAAGATTTTTCTGTAGAAAGATTAAAGAGCATTAATAACGACGATATAGAAAAAAGATATAGTGAATTTAGGGACATAAGAGAATTCTAAAACTCTTCCTTAATATTAGCAGTCGCAACCATTGTCAATGTTGATTGTATTCCCTTCATTTCCTTCCTGAATTTTATGATAAAATCATTGAACTCATCCACATCTTTAAATTTTAACTTTACCAATACATCATATTCTCCTGTAACTCCAAAAACTTCTTTGACATTTTTAGAATTTAAAAACTTACTAGTGATATATTCAGAAGTAGTTCCCTTTATTAGCAAAAATGCAATAAAATTTTCACCAATAGCCTTATCATTTAATTTCACAGTAAACTTATCTATGACATCCTTCTTAATCAGCCTTTGAATCCTTTGATGCACTGTACTCGGTCTTATACCTGTTTTTTTAGCTATAGTCTTAATCGGTTCTCTTGAGTTTTGCTTTAAAATCTCAATTATCTTTAAATCCTTATTATCTATTTTCATCATAAAAACCCTTAAAATAATAAAATATGCATATAATATATAAAATTATCGGACAATAACTAACAAATTCAAAAAAATATGGAAAATATACATAAAAATCAACATAAAATATATAAATTATCCATAATTAGTCTATTCTGGTGGTACCTTATGGACAAAACAGAAAATTATGAAGTTCAAGATTTAAAATTAGCTGACTTTGGAAGAAAAGAGCTTGATATAGCTGAAAAAGAAATGCCGGGTTTGGTATCAATAAGAAAAAAATACGGCTCTAAAAAACCTCTTAAAGATGTAAGGATAATGGGCAGCCTGCACATGACTGTGCAGACAGCAGTTTTAATTGAAACTTTAACAGAACTAGGAGCTTCAGTAAGATGGGCTTCATGCAATATTTTTTCTACACAAGATCATGCAGCAGCAGCAATAGCAAAATCCGGAGTCCCTGTTTTTGCGTGGAAAGGAGAGACCCTAAAAGAATATTGGCAATGCACCAAAAAAGCACTGGATTTTGGAAATGGCCTAGGCCCCCAATTAATAGTTGATGATGGAGGAGATGCCACTATGATGATACATAAAGGCGTAGAAGCAGAAAAAGACCCCTCAATTTTAGACAAAAGCTACGGAGATGAAGGTGAAGATTTCAGAGAATTAATGTCTTGTTTAAAGGAATGTTATTTGGAAGACAAAAACAAATGGACTAACATAGTAAAAGAGGTAAAAGGAGTTTCAGAAGAAACAACTACTGGAGTCCATAGGCTGTACCAGATGATGAAAGACAAGAAATTACTGTTTCCCGCAATAAATGTAAATGACTCTGTAACAAAATCAAAATTTGACAACCTCTATGGTTGCAGGGAAAGCCTTGCAGACGGAATCAAGCGCGCAACAGACGTAATGATAGCCGGAAAAACAGTTGTTGTATGCGGTTACGGAGATGTAGGCAAAGGCTGCGCGCAATCCATGAAAGGTTTTGGCGCTAGAGTAATAATAACAGAAATAGATCCTATATGTGCTTTGCAGGCAGCTATGGAAGGCTTTGAAGTAAAAACCATTGAAGAATGTTTGGATGAAGCAAATATTTACGTTACTGCTACTGGTAATAGAGACATTATAAGATACGAGCACATGAAAGCTATGAAAGACCAGACAATTATCTGCAATATAGGTCATTTTGATAATGAAATCCAGGTTGCAGAGTTAGAAGAAGCTGACAATGTAAAAAAGATAAACATAAAGCCGCAAGTTGATAAATATATTTTTGACAATGGAAACTCCATTTTTTTACTTTCAGAAGGAAGGCTGTGCAATCTTGGAAATGCAAATGGTCACCCTAGTTTCGTAATGTCTTGTAGCTTCACAAACCAAGTACTAGCACAGATTAACCTCTGGAGAGAAAATCACAAAATTGGAGTTTATATATTACCCAAAATCTTAGACGAAGAGGTCGCTAGACTTCACTTGGAAAAGCTGGGGATATCACTTACTAATCTTACTCCCGAGCAGGCAAAGTATATTGGAGTTCCCGTGAAGGGGCCTTACAAGTCTGACCACTATCGCTACTGAACTTTTTTATTTCATTTAGTAGAGACCTATAAGGTGGTGATTCAAAGTAAGTCTTAAGACTCAATCTCAAATTTTTTTCAATTTGTGTTTGGGAAGGAGTATATTTTTGTGAAAGTACAAAAGCAATAATTTCATCTCTTCTTTTTTGATGAAATATCTTTCTAGCAATATGATTCACTTTTTCTTCCTGTACCCATTTAATTTTTTTAATATACTTATCCAGTCCATTTTTCTGTAAGAGAGATATCAATTTATTACCATTAATAATATTAATATTCTTTGGATTATGATTCGCTTTATTAGCTGTGGTGATGAAAACACCCCGAGAAATTCCTTTATTTTTCATGTATTTTTTTAATTGATCAATTTCTCTTTTAGTTATCCAATATCGTTTATGATATGCTTTTAACTCAATGAGTACTGGTCTATCGTTTTTATCTAATGCGTGAATATCAGCACCTTTATTAAAGTTCAATACATCAAATAAGGATACTCGTTGAATAGTGTAGCCTAATTCTACCAGAAGATGAATCACGATCTCTGTAAATAACTTCTCTTTTGTTTTTCCAAGAATGATTGGACATACTCTTTTATAATTAATCCCTGCCATTAAATATGCTTCATCTGGAGAGTTAAAATATTTGTAAAAACTCAATTTTAATTTCTGTTGAATTTCCTGAATACCGATAAAATATCCTTCATTGTTTCTTTTTTTGATACAATCAATTATTCTTTGTCGTTGTTCTTGTATTTTGACACTAGAATGAAAACGATCTTGTTCAACTTTTTTCATATGAAGGTCGTAATCGATATTAGCTTCTTTATACAATTCTTTCATTGACTTAAAGTAAGTATACACATGAATTCCTAATACTTTGTCAAGTTCAATCCTTCCAGGAAATTGTCCTATCCGAGATCTTCCTTTCACAAACTCCATAATCTTCTTTTTTGCATAGTTTCTAGGACAAAAACAAAGAGGAACATCAATTCCTATATGCTGGTAGAGATCAAAAATATTTTCAAAATAATTATAAACTTCAAGATGAAATTTATTTCTAATTTCTCTTTTAGAAATAAATCTATTTTCTTTAGCATAAATATTTCTAGCATAACTGAGGATCATTTTTCTCTTTTTATCTCTGGACATACAAGAGTGATTCTTTTCTGATTTTTTTGACATTTACATCACACCTTTATTAAAGTGAAGGAGCGTATTGATTTTTGAAACAACGAAAATAATTATTTGCATCTGAACAAAACAAAGTGATGTCACATGTCGTTTAACACAAAAAATAGAAGATAATCCTGTTTAAATACCTTACGCGCAGATGTCCAGTGCAACATGAAGAATGTCCAGTGCTCTACCGAGCAATTCATTTACTAATCAGGTTCTTGCACAGATAGAGCTGTGGAACAACAAATATGAAATTGGAGTCTATGTTCTGCCTAAGCTCTTAGATGAAGAGGTTGCAAGATTACATTTAGAGAAATTAGGCATTAGCCTTACAAATCTCAGCAAGGAACAGGCAGACTACCTAAATATTCCTGTTAAAGGTCCATACAAACCAGAGCACTACCGGTATTGATTGTTTTTGAAGAATTATACTTCAGAATTCCAAAACTTTATAAACAAAAACTCCCATTTCCTTAGATATGCCTAACCTCAAAGAAAAGATTGAGGCTCAGCTAAAAGGGGTGAAAAAAGAGGAGCTTAAAGATTATCTTTCTAGAACTGGCTATGCCCATCAAAAAGCTGCTGCCGAAGTTGATAGAATCGGTGTTATGAAAACACACCAGAGAAGAACATACAATTACAAAAAATATTTTAATTCTAGGATTTTAATTTTTTTGATAATCATAGTTTCAATTATAGCGGGTTCTTATCTTTTTGAAAATGAGACTGCAGTTGAGTTTGAGCCAGACATTCTAAGTGAAGAAAGTGATAATATGGCGAGAGGTAGATTGCTTGGAATAACGGAAAGTGCATTTGTTATAGATGTAGGTGGAAAAGAATTTGTAATTGCTCATGATTCTCCAAAAACTCAATTTTCGGTTCTTAAAAGAATGGAGAACACATCTACAGTTGAAATAAATCTTAAGGATCTTGAGATAGGAAGTATGGTAACCATAACTACAATTACTCAAAATGAACAGAAGATTGTGAGTGAGGTATTAGTTAATGAGTTAGAAGAATAAATTGAAGGTAGTTAATAATATGCTTATAAAAAATATTAAACGAGGTGATTTATATGAAAAACAAATTTTTTATTGTGACTTTTGCTTTAGTGAGTATTGTTTTTTTAGCGGCTTGTACATCTGAATCAGATAATAAGCCAGGAATAGCTGATACGACTGAAATTCCTGCAGTCGAAAAATCTAGTTTAACAAATTTGGAAAAAAATGAAAACTATGTAAACCCTGATAGTGATTTGGCAGT
>CAYXMT010000031.1:0-8528 GCA_964466175.1 uncultured Methanosarcinales archaeon
ATTAATATATCACCTAATCTCTAAAATAGTTATGCTCTTAAATTCATACGCAAAAGTAAATCTATACCTGGAAATAGGCAAACGACTAAAAAGCGGCTATCACAATATACAGTCAGTAATGCAGCCCATACAGCTGCATGACAACATTTCTTTTGAAAAGCTAAATGAAGACCTGATAATAGTGCAAAGCAATAATCCCGATTTAGAGAGCAAGGGCAATCTTGCCTATAAGGCAGCTTCAATTCTAAAAGACAGGTTTGATGTCAAGGAAGGAGTAAAGATATTCATAGAAAAAACCATTCCAATGTCCGCTGGCTTAGGCGGCGGAAGCTCAAATGCTGCAAACACATTAGTTACATTAAACAAAACATGGGATTTGAATCTTACACAAAATAAATTAATAGACCTTGGAGCTGAAATAGGCTCAGATGTTCCTTTTTTTATTGAAGGCAATACCTCTTTGGTAGAGGGAATGGGGGACAAGATAAAGCCATTAAGAAAATCAATATCACTTAATCTTGTTCTGGTAAATCCTGGAATCAAGGTATCGACATCCTGGGCCTACAAGCAATTTGACAAAGGCAAAAAAGAAAAAAATAAAAAAGACGTTAAGGAATTGATTAATGCCATAAATAAAAAAGACATTAAAAAAATATCTGAAAATATACACAATGATTTTGATGCAATGATAGAAAAAAAACATAAGATAATAAGTGAAATAAAAACCAATCTTAAAAAATTAGGTTCTTTGAGTTCTTTGGTATCAGGCTCCGGCCCTACTGTCTTTGGAGTATTCGATAGCATATACCCTGCAAGAGAAGCATACTTTAAGCTCAAAGACATGTATCCGTTTGTTTATCTGACAAAAACTTTTTAAAATACGTAAATCAGTAATTAACAAATTAAATTTCTTCTTTATATTGAATAGAAAACATTAAATAACTCACTTGAAATGCAGATAAATTAAAACGGGGTGGTACAATGAAGAATTATCTTTTGATTTTGGGAGTGATTTCTATATTTATGATTTCTGCATGTTCTCAGCAGCAGCCAACAGAGCCTTCTGGACAAGCTCCAATACAGGCAGAGACACCTGTTCCAGGGCAAGAAGGTGTAGAAGAGATAGTTGTTGTAACCGATTCTGGTGTAAAGGAATTTAACATGATATCAAAGAAATGGGACTTTACCCCATCTACAATAACAGTAAGCGAAGGGGATGTAGTAAAATTAAACATCGACAATATAGATATAGCTCATGGATTTGCATTATTTGAGTTTGGTGTCAATGAAAGGCTTGAGCCAGGGAAAACAACAACAGTAGAATTTACAGCAGACAAAGCAGGAGAATACAAATTCTTTTGCTCAGTGCCCTGCGGATCAGGCCATAGCAGTATGGATGGAACATTGATTGTTGAGTAAAAATCTAAATACCCATTATTGAATAACCAGCATCAACATAGATTACCTGCCCTGTTATGTTCTTTGACATATCAGAACACAAAAACAAAGCAAGGTCAGCAACATCGTCTGCATCAATATTCCTTTTTAATGGCGCTTTTTCCTGTGCATGCTTTAGCATAGTGTCAAAATCGCTAATGCCTGAAGCAGCTAATGTCTTAATAGGTCCGGCAGAAATTGCATTAACCCTTACTCCATTTTCTCCAACATCATTAGCAATGTACCTAACAGAACTTTCCAAAGCAGCCTTAGCTACTCCCATAACATTATAGTTAGGATAAACTTTTAATGAACCGTCAAAAGACATTGCAACAATACTTCCGCCCTCATTCATTAATGGAGCAGTTCTTCTTGTTAATTCCGCAAGAGAATATGAACTTACTTCCTGTGCAACCTGATAACCTCTCCTATCCACTTCATAAAATTTGCCCTGCAAATGCTCTTTTTTTGCAAAAGCTATGCTATGAACTAAAAAATCAACTTTGCCAAATTCCTTTTCAATTTTGCCAAAAAATTCTGTCAACTGGACATCATCAACAACATCGCATTTCATTGCAAAAGGATTGTTCAACATGCCCAATAATGGCTTTACAAGCTGCTCAGCTCGTTCCTGGTAGCCTAAAGCAATTCTGCACCCAGAATCATTTAATTTCTTTGCAATATGCCATGCTATGCTCTGGTCATTTGCAACTCCAAAAACAATAGCTTTTTTTCCTTCCAAATTGAAATTTCCCATTTTTCCTCCGCCAAATTTGTTGATTAAAGATTTAATAAATATTTTAACAGGATACATCATTGAATATACCTTAAATTTAAGAGGTATTTTTTTATCTTCGCCCATGGATTATGGTATATAAAGACAATATATAAATATTTGGTATATAAATTATCAAAAAAACTAAAACTTTAAATACAACCTTTTTTCTAAAATTCTTGATTTAAAAATGGCTGATAGATTAATAGAATTCTATGGTACAGAGTGTGTGCACTGCAAGGAAATGGAGCCTATAATAGAGAAAATACAAAAAGAGCTGGGTGTAAAGATTACAAGGCTTGAAGTATGGCATAACAGCGAGAATGCAAAGCTATTGCAGGCATACGATAAAGACGAGAATGGAGATGAATTTTGCGGAGGCATCCCTTTTTTCTATAATGAAAAAACTAAGGGAAAAATCTGCGGCAACACAAAAATTGAGAAGCTCAAGGCATGGGCAGAAGGCAAGTAATTCTCAAAGAAACCTTTATAAACACTCCAAAATAACATTTTATATGTTTTTAGAGGTAATTTTACATGGTAAAGAAAGTCGTAGAAAGTTTTAATGTAGAATATCTGCAAGTCATGGATGAGAATGGCATAGTAGACAAGGAACTTATGCCTAAACTATCTGACAAGCAAATAAAAGAATTCTATGAGACAATGATTCTCTTAAGGGCTTTTGATGATAAGTCCTTTAACATGCAACGTCAAGGTCGTATTGGCACTTATATCCAATATAAAGGCCAGGAAGCTTCTCAGCTTGGTAGTGCTAAGGTCTTAAATGATGATGATTGGATGTTCCCTATGTATAGGAGCGGTGCTGCTTTGATTGTAAGAAAGCATCCGATGCACAAATTGCTGCAATATGGTGGAGGAGACATCCGCGGATTAAAGACAACTGAAAAAGTAAACAATTTCCCAATATCTATTGCTGTTGGAACTCAAAGTCCTCATGCAGTTGGCTGTGCATGGGCTTCAAAATTAAAGGGAGAAAAAACTGTTGCAATGGCTTATACAGGAGAAGGTGGAACTTCCAGGGGAGATTTTCATGACGCTTTGAATTTTGCAGGTACAAACCAAGTTCCTGCAATTATAGTTTGTGAGAATAACCAATATGCTATCTCAGTTCCAAGGAATAAGCAAACTGCATCTAATACTATAGCACAAAAAGCATTTGCCTATGGTGTTTATGGCATCCAGGTTGACGGCAATGATATTTTTGCAGTCTACAAAGCTACTAAAGAAGCTGTTGACAAGGCTCGTGCAGGTAAAGGGCCAACTTTAATTGAAAATTTAACTTATAGGTTAGCAGACCATTCAACTTCTGATGACGCTAAAAAATACAGGTCAGATAAAGAGGTAAATGAATGGCTAAAAAAAGATCCTATTATTCGTCTGGAAAAATATATGAGGTCAGCCAAGTTGCTGGATGACAAATATAAGAAAGAAGTCGCAGCTAAAGCTGCAGCACAAGTTGAGGAAGAAGTGAAAAAATTTGAATCTATTCCCGACCCAAAACCAGAAGAGATGCTGACTAATATTTACTCTGAACTTACACCGGACCTAAAAGAAGAGCTTGAAGAACTTAAAAAATGACAAAAATGAATATTGTAGAAGCTGTAAAGTCTGCACTAGACAATGAGCTTAAGAAAGACAAAAGTGTTTTAGTCATGGGAGAAGATGTTGGCAAGAACGGAGGGGTATTTAGGGTTACAGATGGATTATATGCTAAATTTGGTCCTAACAGAGTAATTGACACCCCATTGTCTGAAACAGGAATCATGAGCACAGCCATAGGTTTAGCTGTAAACGGAATGAAGCCAATTGCAGAATTCCAGTTTTCAGGATTTATTTACGGTCCTTTAGATCAATTATTTACTCATGCTTCAAAAGTAAGATCCAGAAGTTCTGGAATGTTTTCATGCCCTTTGGTTGTAAGAACACCTTTTGGAGGAGGCATTAGGGCTTTGGAATTGCATTGTGAAAGTGTTGAGGCTTTTGTAGGGCACATGCCCGGATTAAAAGTTGTAATTCCCTCCTCCCCATATGATGCAAAGGGTTTGCTTTTATCTGCTATCCGTGACCCAGACCCGGTTATATTTTTAGAGCCTATGCGAATCTATAGGGCAATAAAAGAGGAAGTTCCTGACAAGGAATATACTGTTCCTTTAGGCAAGGCAAAGATTGTTGAGGAAGGTTCTGATGTTACTGTTATTTCATATGGAGCAATGTTAAAGTATACAAGAGATGCATTGGCTAAAACAGACTATTCTGCTGAAATAATTGATATTAGGACAATTAGTCCGTTAGATACTGAAACTATAATTAATTCTGTCAAGAATACCGGAAGATGTGTAATAGTTTCAGAAGCTCCTAAGAACTTAGGATTTGCTGCTGAGATAATGGCTCGGATAAATGAAAAAGCATTCTTTGATTTAGAAGCTCCACCGGTTAGGGTTTGCGGATATGATTGCGCATTTCCTTTGGCAAAACTGGAAAATTTTTATATTCCAGATGAAAAAAGGATTATTAGAGCAGTAGATCAGGTAATGAAAGCGTAAAATGGCATTAGAATTTAAATTTCCGGATGTTGGAGAAGGGATAACAGAAGGCACTATAGTAAAGTGGAATGTCAAAGAAGGGGATTCTGTCAAGGCTGACCAGAAGATTGCAGATGTCGAGACAGATAAAGCAGTAGTTGAGATTCCCAGCCCTAAGAAAGGAACTATCTTAAAATTATACCACAAAGAAGGTGAAGTGATAAATGTTGGAGAAGTTATTGCAGTCATTGGAGATAAAGGAGAAAAAGTTCCTGAGAAATCTAAAGAAGAAAAACGCTATACTGGCTCTGTTGTAGGTTTTTTGCCGGAAGCAGAAGACGAAAAGCCTGCTGAAAAAAAGAAGAAAGTCACTAAGAGTACTGGAGATAAAGTAAAGGCAGCCCCCATTGTACGTAAATTAGCCAGGATGATGGATATTGATTTATCAACAATAACCGGAACCGGGCCTGAAGGGCGTATAACTGAAGATGATGTCAAAGCTTCTGTTGCTCCGGTCAAAAAAGAAGTAAAAACATCTGGTGGAATGAAAAAAGTAAAAAAATATGATTTCTATGGCTATGTCGACCATGTTCCTCTTAAGGGAATAAGGAAGATTACAGCAGAAAAAATGAGAGAAGCTGTTAACAATGCTGCCCTTGTTACAAACCATGACCATGTGGATGTTACAGAACTTGCTAATGTCAGGAAAAAAGAAAAGGAAAAAGCAGCAAAGAAAAAGATACATTTGACTTATTTGCCGTTCATAGTAAAAGCCACATTAAAGGCAATAAAAAAACATCCTTATGTTGCATCTTCTGTTGAAGGTGATGAAATAATAGTAAAGAAATACTACAACATTGGCGTTGCAATTGACACTCCGAATGGGCTAATAGTTCCGGTCATTAAAGGAGTTGACCAAAAAAAATTGTATGATTTAGCAAATGAAGTCAATAATTTTGTGGAGAAAGCAAAATCAAGGAAGATTGACTTAATGGATTTAAAAGGTGGTATTTTTACAATAACAAATATTGGAGTCATTGGCAGCACTTACTTTACACCAATAGTCAACTATCCGGAAACATGCATATTAGGTACTGGAAGGATTGAAGACAAAGTTGTTGTAATCAATGGAAAGATGGAAATAAGAAAAATAATGCCAATATCTTTTACATATGACCATCGCGTTTTAGATGGAGCAGAAGCAGCAAGATTCATGAATGACTTAAAGGCTTTGCTTGAAAAACCTGGTTCTTTGGTTGATTAAAATCTGAACAAAACCTTCTCAAAATCAATTATCTTGTTGTTTTTCACTTCGACACCTTCTTTTCTGAGAAGCATTGCTTTTGCCTTTAAACCATGAGCAAAACCATGCAGATGTCCAGAAGAAGCAACAACCCTGTGGCATGGAACCGTATTCTTTCCTTTGCATCTTAATAATCCATAAGGGTTTTTGTTCATTGCCCTTCCTACAGCTCTGTAAGCTTTGCTTCCAAGTTTTTTAGCTATTGTTCCATAAGTTGTAACTTTGCCTTTGGGGACTTTTTTGCATACTTTGTAAACACGTTCATAGAATTTTGGTATTTTTTTCATTTTTTATTTTTAATTATTGAATGGTTTTTCGTCATTGTTGTTTTTTATTTAATTAATTGTATTATTTTATTGAAATTTTTTTTATTCCGCTGCCCTTTATATTTTTTGGCCAAACTTATTATTTTATTTTTATTGATTTTTATATTATTTTTCTTTAAAACTGTTAAAACATGCTTGGAAATCAAAAAATCAGAGAATTGTGTAACATTGCTTGGCTTTATTGTATAATGAGCGCGTTCAAAGTCTATCAAAACAGGTTCATACTTGTTGTCAATTATAATATGCTTATGCGGATGGGACATCTCTTCCTTATTAATCTTCATTTTATCCATCTCATACATCTGCTGCATAGTCTCCACAAGGGTTTTTTTAATTAATTTTGGCTCTAAACGCTCGTAAGAAAACAATTCCCCTATATTGGGTCCTTTGACAAACTCATAAACAAGAAAATCTTCACCAGAAAACAATAGTTTTGGCCCAATATTCTTTTTATTCAATATTTTCAAAAAATTAATTTCGTTATTTGTTCTCAGAATTGCCTTGCTTTCCGGATTTTTTATTTTAATACCTACAATTTTATTCTTAAATTCACCTTTGAAAACAAAACCCCTCTTGCCCTTTGCAAAATATTTGATATTGTTTATTCCTTTTTTCTCTAATTTTTTCAATATATCAGACTTTTTAATAGAATAAGCATACAAATCTTCAAAGAAAATATGTTTCTTATCCAATTCTTCAAATTCCAGTAGATTATCTTTAATAAACTCATCAACCTTCTCTTTTTTAGTCAATGAAGAAAAAACAGTCAAAATTACTCCATCACTTTTCAAAAAACTATTAACTTCATTAAGAAACCTCTCAATAACTTCAAAACCCTTTTTTCCGCCTTCTAAAGTTAAATCTTTGACTTTAAGTTCTTGTGGAAGATAAGGGGGATTGAAAATTATAGTGTCAAATTTTTTGTTGATATTCTCAAATAAATCAGAAGCAATAAACTTTATTTTCTTATTAATTATATTTTTTTTATTGTAGTTTATCACTGAACTCTGAATATCTGTAGCTAAAACTGACTTTACTTTCTTTGATTTTGCCGCAGCTAATGCCTGTATTCCAGAACCAGTACCTATATCCAAAACACTGCCTTTAGCATACTCCCAAACATACTTCTCAAGCAGCTTACTGTCTTCTCTAGGATCATATATTGGTTCAAATGATGTTTTTCCCATTTCAGAGTCAATAATATCAAAATGTTTATAAATATAGTTCAAAAAGGTAAGGTTATGGGAGCTGAAGATATCTTTGCTGGGCTTTGGAAATTTCTTATGGGTCTTTTTGGTCTTAGTAGAAATTCAAGGAAAAGTGGGGAGGAGGAAGACGCAGAAGACGAGGAAGACGCAGAAGATGCTGCAAAAAAACAGGAAACTGATGAAGGAAAAGAAAATATATTAGTAAGAAACTTAGTTAGTAGATTAGAAAAGATTCTTAAGAAAACCATTAAAAAGGAAAAAGACGTTGAAATTAGAAAAGGGCCAAAAACTGCAATTACTCTTGTTCAGTCTCTTAAAGCTATAATTTACTATCTTAAACCATTGATTAATACTTCAGAATCAGCCGCACTGGAGGAAGAACAGTTAAAAAATCTAGAAAAATATTGGCTGGTTGTAAGGGAAGCATTAAATAAAGGAGATGCCAAAAAAGTAACTAAGCTATTTGGAAAATTAAACGTAGTACTAGCAGACGAAGCAAGAGCAAGACATCATGAAGTTATAGCAATAAACAAAGTACATAGCAGAATGGAAACGGACGAAGCAAAGGAGAAAGCAGCGGCAAAAAAGCAAAGAAATGCTAAAGGCCAAAAAATTTAATCTGTACCCTAAACATAAAACATATTATCCTAATTTACCCAAAACCAATCCAACCAATTCTTTAGTATCAGAAGAATAAACAATATTTTTGCTTTCTCCTTTTTTGTCGCATATTTTCGCAATTTCCTGCAGCATTGGAGTAATTCCACCAGAATCTTTCAAAACCCCTATTACCTTGCCATAATGGAATGCAATTGTAAACTCATTTAAGCTGCCAGTTTGGCCATTAATAATTATTATTGCGTCTGCTTCCTTAACCAAAAGAAAATTTCTTCCAGGAACTCCTAAACCCGTGTATTCAATTTTTGTAAATGCATC
>CAYXMT010000032.1:0-8310 GCA_964466175.1 uncultured Methanosarcinales archaeon
CCAAGTATTAAAACACGTTCTCCATCCATTCTTCTTATTTCATAATCATTCATTTTTAAGATAATCTTTGTGTCTATCCTTGTAAAAAGATATAGTTCTTCTAATGCCTTCTTTAAAGCTGAATTTGGGTTCCCACCCGGTAGCTTTGTTAAAGTTCCTATAGTCGACTAAAGTATCTCCAACATCCACTTTCTTATGCTCTTTGGGGAAGTTTTTGAATTCTATTTTTCCTTTAAGTCCAGTAATCTCTTCTATAGCGGCAATAACTTCTCTAGTCATATCTATAAACTTCATTTCCCTGTTAGATCCAAGCAAAAAAACTTTGTTATTTACATTCGGATTATCTTCTGATGCGAGCAATAATGCTTCAATAATATCTCCTATGTAAAGGTAATCCCTTATGAATTCTCCATCGCCATAAATAATTATGGGCTCTTTTTTTATAACCCTTCCAATAAAATAGTTGGTAATTCCAAATCTGGGGCTATTGAGTTGCTGCCTTTCCCCATAAAGTGTAGGAAACCGTAAACATGTGTATTTAATGCCATAAGATTTTTGATAGACTCTTGCGTATTTCTCGCATATCAATTTATTAGCATCGTATATGCTTATAGGAAACTCTTTTTCTTTTCCAGTAAGGGGCAGATTTTCAACTTTTCCAACTTCCGTAATTGTACCTGCAAGAACTAATTTTGTTTTTCTATTATGTTTCCTGCAGCTTTCCAGTACATTCATAGTACCAATAAGGTTGGTTCTTATATCTAAATAGGGATTTTCCATAGAAGTTATACCGCTTGTTTGGGCTGCTAGATGGAATATTTTAGTTTTATCACATACTAAATTTGAAACATCTCTTATGTTAGTTATATCTCCATAGACTATGTTGACATTATCTTCAAAGTCTTTTACATTGATGAGAATTTTTTTGCTCTTTGACAATATAGTTACTTCTGCTCCTAAATCAACATATCTTTTCGCCAGATTGCTTCCTACAAAACCCAATCCGCCAGTTATAAGGATCTTTTCATTGCCCATTTTAAACGCTTTATTAGGTAGATAGACTTCATTTATATTAATTTCTACAGGAAAATTTATAAATCTAACTAAGATCCAGTTACTATGAAAAATTGTATTATTTGTAACGGCGAAATTATAAAATTTCTTTCTTTAGGGCAAATGCCAATAGCAAACGCTTTCCTTAAAAAAGATGACCTTAAAAATCCAGAGTTCAAATTTGAGCTGGCAGTTGGATTTTGTGAAAAATGTACCATGGTCCAGCTTATAGATAGAGTAAATAAAAGGGTTATGTTTAATGAGAATTATGCTTATTTTTCCTCAGTATCAAAAACAATGGAAGAACACTTCAAAAATTTTTCTGCTGAGTTGAATAACAGATTTTTGGGTAACGAGGAGAATCTATTAGTTGTAGAAATAGGCTGTAATGATGGTATCATGCTTAAGAATTTTAATCAGGAAAAGATTAAATCCTTAGGAATTGAACCTTCTAAGAATGTTGCAGATGCTGCAAGAGAAAAAGGATTAGAAGTTATAAATAACTTCTTTGATGAATCGCTTGCAAAAGAGATTCTGAAAACCAAGGGAAATGCTAAAGTGATTTATGCTGCCAATGTTATATGCCATATAGAATCTCTGCACGAACTGGCAAAAGGCATTAAATTGCTTTTGAAAAAAGATGGGATTTTTGTGTTTGAGGAGCCCTACATTATAGATATAATTGAAAAGAATGCCTATGACCAGATATACGATGAGCATGTTTTTTATTTCTCCGCTACATCATTAAGAAATTTCTTTTCTATGTATGATATGGAGATTTTTGAAGTGTATAACCAGTCCACTCATGGAGGTTCTATGCGCTATTATGTATGTAATAAGGGCTCATATAAAATAACTGACTCTGTATATAAATGTCTGGAAAACGAGGAAAAAAATAGTTTGGATAAACTAGAAACTTATAACCAATTTGCAAAAAATGTTGAAAAATCGAAAATCATGCTTGTTAAACTATTAAAGGAAATTAAATCTCAGGGAAAAAGTATTGTGGGTTATGGTGCGTCTTCCAAGGGAACTATAGTATTGAATTATTGTAATATAGGCAATGATATGATTGAATATATCACGGATACAACCCCCACAAAACAGGGGCTTTATAGTCCTGGAATGCACATTCCAATTATATCTCCTGAAGAATTCTATAAAAATACTCCTGACTACGCGCTACTAATGGTATGGAACTACGCTAAAGAAATAAAAGAAAAGGAAAAAGACAAAAATGTAAAATTTATTGTCCATATACCCTATGCAAAAGTAATATGAACCTAAATAAAATCGAGATAAAAAAGCTTGTAATCCATGAGGATGAAAGAGGATATCTATTTGAGGGTTTAAGGGAAGATGATACTCTTTTTGATGGAAAATTCGGCCAGTGCCTTATATCTATAGTCTATAAGGACATTATCAAGGGTTTTCATAAACATAAAAAACAAGTTGATTACACTCTATGTGCCAAAGGTAAGGCTATATATGTTGTAAGTAATGGAAAAGAAATAAAAAAATTCTTGTTAGATGAGAAAAATCCTATACTAATTAAAGTTCCTCCAGGGATATGGCACGGGTATAAAGCTGTAGAGGGTGATGCAGTCCTGATACATATAATGGATACGACTTATAATCCTGAGGATACAGAAGAAAAAGATCCGTTAAGCTTTGGGGATATATGGAATATTGATATTGATACATAACTCAATTATAATTAAGGTAATGTACAATGCCTAAAAAAAAACTAACGGTAAAACTGAGTAATCTGGTAAACAAAAAAAACAGTATTCTTCTTCTATTTTTAATTGTAATAGTCCTTGCATCATTTCTAAGATTTTATGACATTAGTGAGGAAAGTTTTTGGATTGACGAAGGAGCAACAGCCCTTACAATAAAGAAATACAATTCACAGGAAATATTCAAGAACATAAATGAAGAAAACAAAATCTTGCCGGGATATTACTTGGCCGGTGATTTGCCAATTTATTATCTCTCACTTGAAAGCTGGTCTATACTTTTCGGAATTAGTGAGCTATCATTAAGGTCTTTTTCAGCAGTATTTGGTATATTGTCCCTTATTTTGGTATTCTATCTCACAAAATTGATTTTCAACAAAAAAATAGCATTGTTGTCTACTTTTCTCTCTGCAATAA
Organism: uncultured Methanosarcinales archaeon; assembly: GCA_964466175.1. Lineage (GTDB taxonomy): Archaea > Nanobdellota > Nanobdellia > Woesearchaeales > GW2011-AR4 > JACPJP01. The sequence goes on from CAYXMT010000032.1 coordinate 3,210, forward strand.
ATCTGACATTGATTTCCTTTTCTCAAGAAGCAAGAGTATATTCTTTTGTATTGTTCTTTAGTCTCCTTTCCATAACATTCCTTGTTAAGTATCTAAAGCAAGGAAAAAGTATTTACTTATCTGGTTTTATTATTAGTAATATAATCATTCTTTATTCTAATTTTCTATGGTTGATATTCGTATTTGTTGAGGGGTTATATGCATTGTTCATACTATACAGAAAATACAAGAAAGAAATGACGCTTGACAAGAAGTTACTTGTTGCTCTTTTTATTTTGGGTATGGTTTCGATGCCAGTTATAGGCAATGCATTTTTTTCAGATATTGATACTGCCGATACTAAAACATTATACGGCAGACCCGGTATTACAAAAATTGCTGAATTTGGTGTCGATTTATCTACTCGTCCACCAGCAAAAGAGGACATATTGAATAAATTATTATTAACTTTCTCTGTAGCATTAATTTCAATAATAACTGGTATTTTATTCCTTATAGGGATAATAAATTCCAAAAAGTATACTGCATCGTCATTGCTGGTTTTTATGTTTCTTATTCCCATAGCAATTGTCCTTATTGTTTCTCTTACACTCCCAACATTCTCATTATTCCAGATAAGACAGTTGATTTATGTTATTCCAATATATTTAATATTTGTATCACTGGGGTGCTTCAAAATAAAATATAGGAATATTGCTATCATCTTAATTATAATTTTAAGTGTTTTACCTATTAATTATTATTATGCTGAAACACAAAAACAAGAGTTCCGTGAAGTTGCGAAAGTATTGCCTCAAGAAGAGATGATATTCACAAATATACCTAGTGCCCAAGTTGCTTTGCAGTATTACTATGGGGAAAGTGATAATATCCTAGGAATCAAGAGCATTAGTGAACTAACACCACATTTAGATAGCACTAATTCATTTTGGATATTGTTTACTTTCACAAAATATTCGCACGATGATAAGGAAATAAGGGATTACATTGATGATAATTATATTTTACTGGAACAGAAACAATTTAAAGATATAGAATTGCTGCATTATGGAAAAACCGAAATTTAATTTTAACTTAAAAATGTTAGAAAACAATCCAAAACAAAAACTTGATTTTGTATATCTCTTAATGCATTCAAACTTGTACGAGCTTTATTTAGGATTGAGGAGAAGATTTTTAATCAGGTTCAGGAAGAAATATGTCAGGCAAAGCGTAGCCAAAAGAAAAGGTCATTGTAATTTTCCAAAATGTGATTGTTGCTCTTGGGCTAACTGCAAGCAAAGCCTGGGGCATAAGAAGGGATGCGCAATAGAAAAAAACAAGCCAGAAGTGTGTAGGTTATTTCCCATAGACAAAAAGGATATACCACCAAGATTTTCCAAAGAATGTACATATTATTGGGATAAACAAGAATAATACCAAACTACCAAGATGAACATCATCTTGAGCTATCATTATGATTTTTGAACAAAATATGTCAATTGAAAGGATGGGAAAGAAATTAGGATTTATAGTTAGTTATCTCTTATTTACAACAATCTTATTTTTTATATTAACATTATTAAAAAAGATTCCTGAATCGTGGACTTATATTCATATAATGGGAATTACAATTTTGATTGTCTTGATTGGTGCCATGATAAAAAGGTTTTTAGAATGAAAGAATTAAAACAATTTTTTAAAGGATTTAAAAAGGGCATGAGAAATTTTGGTTATAATATAGCCCTTATAATCAATACTTTACTTTTATCTTTAGTATATGTGGTAGGTGTAGGATTTACATCTGTTATTGCTAAATTATTTAGAAAACACTTCTTAAAAATAATAATATCAAAGAAAAACTCGTATTGGTATGATTTGAACTTAAAAAAGAAACCGATTGAAGAATATTATAGGCAATTTTGAGGTTAAAGTGTATATTTTAGGAATAAGTTGTTTTTATCACGACTCATCTGCAGCATTATTGAAAGGTGGGATTATTGTAGCTGCAGCTCAAGAAGAGAGATTTACGAGAAAAAAGCATGATACATCTTTTCCCATTAATGCCCTCAGATATTGTCTAAAAAGTCAGAATATTTCTATTAATAATGTTTCTCGTATAGGATTTTACGAAAAACCGTTTCTTAAATTTGAAAGAGTTCTGTCACAGCACTTGGAAATGTTTCCTAAAAGCTTTAAGACATTCTTAAGTTCTACACCTTCTTGGATTAATGAAAAGTTAAGGGTAATAAGGATCATCAGAAAAAAGCTTAGATACAAAGGAGATGTGTTGTTTATAGAACATCATCTTGCTCATGCTGCAAGCTCTTTTTTAGTAAGTCCATTTGAAGAATCAGCAATCCTTACTGTAGATGGTGTTGGCGAATGGACCACAACTACTTATGGGTATGGAAAAGGAAATGATATAGAACTTATGAAAGAAATTAAGTTTCCCCATTCTATTGGTTTGTTATATTCAACCATAACAGCATACCTTGGTTTTAGTGTAAATAATTCTGAATATAAGGTTATGGGGCTGAGCTCTTATGGCAATAGGGACAAAAACACCAATGAATATTACAAGAGATTGAAGCAAGTCATAGACATTAAGGATGATGGCAGTTTTAGATTTGATATGAAATATTTTATTTTCCACTATGCTGACAGAATGCCTTCGAAAAAATTATGTAAGTTGTTAGATGGTCCTGTAAGAAAACTGGAATCTGAAGTGACTGCAAGACATAAAGATATTGCAGCAGCAGTCCAAATGGTAACTGAAGAAGTATTAACTAAAATTCTTAATCATGTGTATAAAGTTACAAAATGTCCCAACATAGTCCTTGCGGGAGGTGTTACACTAAACAGCGTGTATAACGGCAAGATATTAAGAAACACGCCTTTTAAAAATATCTGGATTCATCCAGACGCTGGTGATGGTGGAACAAGTATCGGTGTTGCTTCTTATATCTATCATACAATATTGGGCAATAAAAGAAGTTATATATTCAGGAATGCCTACCTCGGACCAAAATTTTCTTCAGAAGAGATAAAATCATTTTTGGATAGGAATAAAATAAAATATTCTGAATTCGAAGATGAAAATTATCTCATAAAAACTACTGCAAAGTTTATTTATGATAATAATGTTATAGGGTGGTTCCAATTAGGAATGGAATGGGGCCCAAGGGCATTAGGCGCAAGAAGCATATTATCAAACCCTTGCAACCCAAAAATGCAGGATGTATTAAACCAAAAGGTAAAGCACAGAGAGAAATTCAGGCCTTTTGCTCCCGTTGTTTGTGAGGATGACGCTCTAAAATATTTTGAGTGTGATATTCCAGTACCTGAGCCGACTGACTTTATGCTTATGGTATATCCAATCAAAAAAGAGTGGCACAATAAGGTACCTGCTGTAACACATGTCGATGGTTCTGGAAGACTACAAACAATAAGAAGGTACCAAAATCACCTATATTATGATTTGATTAAGGAGTTCGGCAAATTATCCGGAATCCCCATTTTAATAAACACATCATTTAACATAAGGGGGGAACCTATTGTCTGCACTCCTCACGATGCCTACAAATGTATGATGGGTACTGGTATAGACTGTTTAGTAATGGATAAATTTTTAATAAAAAGGGAAGATAATCCAAAAGATATGTGGGATAGTGAGAAATATGCGAAAGATTAAAGTATTAATGCAAAACTTGTTGATTTTATTTGTTGTTTTATTTATTATTGTTGTTTTTCTAGAAGTTTCACTAAAAATTTTCTACCCTCAACAAACTTTAAAAGATCTACAAGAGTCCTCAAGAAAGATTTTCATTGAACATGATTATCTTCCTTTTTCTCTTAAACCAAACTCAGAAGACATTCATATTACTAAAGAATTTGACACCAATATAAAAATCAATTCAAGAGGTTTCAGAAACCAGGAATTTTCTTTAGAAAAGGATACAAACATAACAAGGATAATGGTCTTTGGGGATTCATTTACATTAGGTCATGGGGTGGAGGAAGATGAGACATATAGCGCATTTTTAGAAGACATGTTTGGGAAAGAAAGAGTAGAAGTTATCAACGCAGGATATAAGGCTGCTATGAGTCCAGACTCATATTATCTATTCTTAAAAAACGAAATCTCTAAGTATAAGCCCGACATCGTAATCTTTGGTATTTGGGTGGGGAATGATCTAACAGATATTGATGACAATGAATGGTTAGAAGTGGATGATAAAGGATTGCCATTAAATATAGAATCAAAACTATATTATCTGGATGAGAGCAACAGATTAAGAAACAAAAATTTTATTGATGATGGTTCATTGTATAGGACCGTTGGTAACTTTTTGTGGAAATACTCTCAAACATATAACTTAATAAGAAACAAATTCAGTTTTCTTCTTATAAAAGTAAGGAAAAGTGTGCAAGACGACTTCGATTGTATATACTGCAATGAGTTCGATAAAAAGCATGAAGGTACTTGGAAAAAAATGGAGTTAATTATGAAAGCCAGCAAAGATATCTCTGATAGCAACAATTTTAATATTATAGTTACCATATTCCCAACAAGAGAGCAAGTAGATATTAAAGAATGGGAAAAATATAAAAGTTTTCATAAGGACCTAGAGATGGTTATGGAAAGACCACAGACAGAGTTTAAAGAAATATTAGATTCATTAGATATAATGTATATTGATTTACTACCTGATTTTCAGAGATTAAACATCGACAACTCTTTTTATTTTGAAAAAGATCCCCATTGGAATGTAAATGGCCATGATTTAGTGGCTCGAAAGTTATATGATTATATAACTGATTCGAAAATAATTTAAAAAAGGAAAGTATTTAAATCCTAAATAACAAAGCATTTATAGAAATGTCAGGAAATAGGTCTTTACTAGGGGAAACATGGGACTTTCTGAAAGTCAGAAAAGCGTGGTGGCTTGCTCCTATAATTATTATGCTTATTTTAGTTGGCATATTAATTGTATTTGGGCAGAGTAGTGCATTATCGCCATTCGTATATGCGCTTTTCTAAGCTAGAATAATATAATGGATTTTGCTGTATTAATTTTTAATTTGTCATTATATCTCAAATCTTTCTAAAAACAAATTG
>CAYXMT010000033.1:0-8154 GCA_964466175.1 uncultured Methanosarcinales archaeon
TAGGATGGTAAATACCACTAACATAAAAAAAATCTCAGGCATGCTTGACCACTATGCTTTCCATTACATTTGCTATATCTTCGCATTTATTTATTATCTCTTCCAAAAATTCATAAATATTCTTATATCTAATTATTTCAATAGCATCTTTCTTATCAAACAATCTGGCAAGAGCTATATTAAATAGAACATCTCCTTTATTTTCCAAGGTGCGCACATCAACATAGAACTGGTTCATATTTTTTAGCTTATCAATATCCATAACACCTTCTTCAACCCTTTTAACAATCTTAATAACAATATCAGTAAAGTTCATTATATGGCTGTTAATCCTTGTTATTTTGAAAATAAGCATCCTCTCAGAAGCCATATGTATCAGGTCAATTACATCATCCAGAAGCATAGCCAGCCGATGTATATCTTCTTTATCAATAGGAGTTATAAATGTCTTGTCTAAATCCCCTATTATCTTATGAGTTAAATTATCTCCTTTATCCTCTAAATCCTCTATTTTACTTACCAGCTCTTTCTTTTTCAAATCACTAAGTATATTATAATCATAAACAAGCTTACTAAAATCATCAACTGCCTCTACAGCAGTAGAAGCTTGCTCTCCAAGCATACGGAAGAATTCTTCCTCTTTCGGCAAAAGCCAATGCAGTATCTTTGGCATAATCTGAAAAATATGATAACAATATAAATAGTTTTCTTTTTAATTTTGTATAAATTTCTTTTTGTTGTTGTCAATAGATGACGCTTATTAACATAATAAATAGATTACATATTCTAAATATCGAATTGTTTCTCATAACTCATCAAAACCAACGAAAATAAAAGATTTTCTGGGTATTTGAAAATCTCTGATTTTCAAAACCTTTTTAAATCTAACTTGATTCTAGAAACTTATGCCTAAAGAAAATTTAGTTGATGACAAAACACATATCAGATGCAAAATCATCATAGAAATACTTGGAAAACCGAAAGAACACGTAGAAAAAACTGTAAGAATGTATGCTGATAAGATAAAAAATGATCCAGAACTCACAGTCATTAATACCGAATTTGCTGATCTTAAAGAAAAAGAAGGTTTATGGGCAACCTTTACAGAGATGGATATGGTTGTTAAGGGGATTCCAAAATTAATCGCTTTCTGTTTTGATTACATGCCTTCTTCAATAGAAATAACCAAGCCGGAAGAATTTGCTATGAAAAAACCAACAATAGAGAATTTCATAAATGACTTGCAGGCCAGACTGCACCAGATCGATATGATAGTAAAAAAACAGAAAAATGAGAACGAGTTTTTAATACAGAATCTGAATAAGGCTGTAAGTAATGTAATTCTTATATCCCTGGCATCAGGAAATTTAGATAAAGAAAACCTATCAAAAGCAACAGGAATACAGGATAAAGAGCTTGAGATATTTTTGGATAAGTTAGTCAAGGATAATAAAATAGCCCTGGAAGGGGAAAGTTATAGCCTGGTTAAGTAAAAGAGGAAACATGCTCAAGAAAAAGTTGGAAGCGCTACTATTTTCTTCTGGAAGAAAGATGAGTGTAGAGGAACTTTCAAGGTTAGCTGATGCTCGTACAGGAGATATACAACAATCACTGGAAGAATTAAAGAAAGAGTATGAATCTAAAAACTCAAGCGTAATGATTGTCAATGAAGGTGATTCCTGGAAATTGACTGTGCATGAGCAATTTCTCCCTTTAGTCCAGAAAATCATCACAGAAACAGAACTGAGCAAAACAATAGTGGAAACACTTGCAGTCATAGCATTCAAGTATCCCATAAAGCAATCAGATTTAATCAGGATAAGGACAAACAAGGCATATGATCATCTTAAGGAACTGGAAGAAATGGGCTATATCACCAGACAGAAGCATGGAAGAACTAATTTGATAAAACTAACTCAGAAATTTTTTGAGTATTTTGATCTCCGCGAAGAACAGCTAAAAGAGAAATTCAGAGATTTTGCAAGTATAGCCAAATCCATTGAGGAAAAGGAAACAGATATTAAGGCAATTAAGCAGGAGCAGAAAGCACGTGCAGAAGAAGGAAAAGAAGAAGAACCAAAAACAGAAATTGTAGAGGAAAAGCTTGGAGATTTAAAGGTAGTGGATGAGCCATCTGAAGAAAAATTAGAGGAAGAAAGGGAAAGGATAGAAAAAACAAAAGAAGAGGATGAAAAGAAACTAGAAGAAAAAGAAAAGCCAAAATTTGAGGGTCCTGGAATAAAATTAAGCAAAGAGGAAGAGAAAATAGTTGACGAAAAGGTAGAAAAAATCCTGCATCCGAAAAAAGAAGAACAAGAATCTAAAGAAGAAAAGGAAAGTGAACCAAAGGAAGAACCTAAGGACCTTTTAGAAGCTTCTGCAGAAGAAAAAGAAAAAAAAGAAGAAAAATGATGTTTCTATTACAGTGCCCTAAGTGCAAACATAAGATGAAATACCAGACTTTAAAGCCGATAACCGAAAAAAACAAGAAAAGATGTGTTTATTGTGGTTTTACAATGATTGTACAAAAATCAATTGTCAAACCAGTGGAAAAATAGTTCTTTATTAACGAATTTTATACAAAATAACACTAAAATATACTATTAATTTTCAATATAGAAAATATATCATAAAAAACACAATCATTATAAACCAGGAAATATACTTTTTATCGACGGTAAAAACACGTTTTTCTATGTCAAAAATGGATGAAAAATCTGACGAAAATAAGGAACAAAAAACTAGTCCTGGAACTACAATAATCCAGCGTGTAATTGAAGACGAAATGAAGCAGTCTTATCTAGATTATTCTATGTCTGTTATTGTTGGAAGAGCATTACCGGATGTAAGGGATGGTTTAAAGCCAGTGCATAGGCGTGTCCTTTATACAATGTGGGAGTCTGGATTGTTGCATAATAAGCCATTCAGAAAATCAGCAAATGTAGTTGGAACCTGTATGGCTAAATATCATCCACACGGAGACGCATCAATCTATGACACTTTAGTAAGGTTAGCCCAGGATTTTTCTATGAGATATTTGTTAGTTGACGGCCAGGGAAATTTCGGCAGCATAGATGGCGACAATGCAGCTGCAATGCGTTATACTGAGGCAAGATTAACAAAACTTGCAGAAGAGATGCTGCAGGACATCGAAAAAAAGACAGTAAAATTTACACCTAATTTTGACAATTCCTCAAAAGAACCCTCTGTTCTGCCGTCAAAAGTTCCAAATTTGCTGGTTAACGGATCATCGGGCATAGCAGTAGGGATGGCAACAAACATTCCTCCGCATAACATGTCGGAAATAATTGATGGTGTAATAAAGCAGATTGATAATCCGGAAATAAGCATAGATGAGCTTATGCAGTACATTAAAGGTCCTGATTTCCCTACCGGAGCAACTATATGTGGCAAATCAGGAATTATAAGCGCTTATAAAACCGGCAGGGGAAAAGTCAAGATAAGGGCAAAAGCCCAGGTAGAGGATGCAAAAGACAGGAAAAGAATAATATTTACAGAAATACCTTACATGGTTAACAAAGCAGAGATGATAACTCAGATAGCTGACCTTGTAAGAGACAAAAAAATTAATGGCATTGCAGACATAAGAGACGAATCTGATAGACAAGGCATAAGAATAGTACTTGAACTGAAAAAAGAAGCAAATGCAGATGTTCTGCTGAATCAGCTCTACATGCATTCCCGCTTACAGGTTACATTTGGAATCATAATGGTAGCGTTGGTAAACAATGTCCCAAAAATCCTAAACTTAAGCCAATTAATTCAACATTACATAGACCATAGGAAAGATATTGTAAAGAAAAGGACATTATTTGACCTGTACAAAGCCCAGAAAAGAGCGCACATCTTGGAAGGTTTAATTATTGCATTGAACAATTTGGACAAAACAATTAAAATTGTTAAAGAATCAAAATCAGTAGATGAAGCAAGAACTAATTTAATTTCAGAATTCAACCTTACAGAAGACCAAAGCACCGCTATTTTGGAAATGCGTTTACAAAGATTGACATCTCTGGAACAGGAAAAAATAAAAAAAGAGCTGCAGGATTTAATAAAATTAATAGCAGAGCTAAAAAGTATTTTAGACTCACCTCAAAAAATCCTTGACATAATCAAAAAAGAACTCTTAGACCTTAAGGAATCTTACAACGACAAAAGGAAAACAGAAATTGTTGAGGCAGAAGCAGAGCATTTTGAAATGGAGGATATAATAGAGGAAAGCGATTGTGTTATAACAATTACACATTCTGGCTATATAAAAAGACAGCTTCTGCAAACCTATAGACAGCAAAAACGTGGAGGCAAGGGGCTTATAGCAACAACAACAAAAGAAGAGGACTTTGTGAGTGATATTTTTATTGCATCTACTCATTCGGATATACTTCTTTTTACAAACAAAGGAAAAGTCCATTGGGTGAAAGTTTACGATACGCCTGAAGCATCTCGTCAAGCTCGTGGCAAAGCAATTGTCAACTTATTAAATCTGCAGTCAGATGAAAAAGTAACTGCATACATACCCATAAAGAATTTTGACAGCAATCATTTCCTTATAATGGCCACAAGAAACGGAACAATAAAAAAAACCAACCTTGCATCTTACAGCAATCCAAGAAAAGGCGGAATAGTGGCAATTACTCTTGACTCAAATGACAGCCTGATTAATGTTAAGCTTACAGATGGCAACAAAGAAATTATCCTGGCCACAAGAAGCGGAATTGCAGTAAAGTTTAATGAAAATAATGTCCGGCCAACCGGACGATCATCCCAGGGAGTAAGAGGCATTAGACTATCAGAAAATGATAATATTATAGGGATGGTTGTTGCGACAGATGAAAAAACCCTGCTTACTGTAACCGAAAACGGCTATGGAAAGAGAACAAAAATTTCTGAGTACAGGCTTATAAGCCGAGGAGGTTCAGGAGTAAGGAACATAATCTGTTCTGAAAGAAATGGAAAAGTTGTTGCAATCAATTCTGTTGCAGATCAGGATGAAATTATGTTAATCTCCAAAAGAGGCATTACTATCAGAGTTCCTGTTTCTCAGGTCTCAGTTATCGGTAGGGCCACACAAGGAGTTAGGTTAATTAAACTGGAAGAAAGTGATAAGTTAGTTAGCGTGGCTAAGATTATTAAGGAGTAAAATTGATATTGATTTCAATAAGGTTTAAAAGACAAGAATGATTTCTTAGTTCTATGCCAAATTATTACACAGTGCACTTCCAACATCTTAAAGGCATGGGGCAGATGGGAGGTACTATGAGAGCTCCTAGTAGTTATGATGTTACAATTATCGGGGCAGGAAATAAATCTTCTTTTATTGAAAGGCATGGTGATTCGTATTTTCAGAAATTAGTAGGTGTACCAGAAAGAGGCTTAATTATGCTATTGGGGAGTGAATTAAGACAAGAGTTAGCTTTTTTCCTTGATACACAAGTATGAGGCATATTGGGAGATATGGATGCTGTGACAGGAAAAGACCTGGAAGGAAAAACAATTGAAGCATTATTCCAATATGGAAACTTAGTTGGAGTTAGAATACCAGATAGAACACCTGAATAAATTCAATAAATTCCAATATAGATTTCTTGTGTCTAGCTTAAAGAAATAAATTTATTCTATTTATAGAAAACTTTAATAATCCTCCAACAAACCTAAATATACTATTTTGGTGCAAGAATGACAAATTACAAGATAGCATTAATGCCCGGAGACGGCATTGGCCCTGAAATAATTGAAGAAGGGATAAAGGTAATAGAAAAAACTGCTGAATTAAATAATTTCAGCATAGATTGGGCTAGGTATGACAATGGCTCTGATAAATACCTAAAAACCAAAGAACTGATAACAGAAGATACTCTAAAAGAAATAAAGCAGACATGCAAGGCAATTTATCTTGGAGCATTGGGAGATCCTAGAGTAAAGCCAGGAATCATAGAGAAAGGAATATTATTGAAAACAAGATTTTATTTTGACCAGTTTATCAACTTAAGGCCAATTAAGCTTTTAGAAGGTGTAGATTGCCCTCTAAAAAACAAGACTCCTAAGGACATAAACTTTGATGTTGTAAGGGAAAACACAGAAGATTTCTATGTTGGAATTGGCAACAGGACAAAAATAGGAAAAACAAAGCAGGAATTAGAAGTGTTAAGGTCTCTTTACAAGGTAAAATTCAACTTGGATGTCGATACTCAAGGTTCTGAAATTGCATATCAAATAGGTGTATTGAGCAAAAAAGGCGCAGAGAGAGCAATTAAATATGCTTTTGAACTTGCCAAAAAAAAGAATGCAAATACAGTTCATTCTGTTGATAAGGCAAATGTATTAGGCCTATACAGCTTGTGGAGAGAATCTGTTGAAAAAATAAGCAAAAGCTATTCCAACATAGGTCATGAATTTATGTTTGTAGACGCAGTGACAATGTGGTTTGTGAAAAACCCAGAATGGTTTAATGTAGTAGTAACTCCAAACATGTTTGGGGATATTATAACTGACTTAGGAGCAATGATACAGGGAGGGCTAGGATTAGCTCCTGGAGGAAACATCAATCCAGGAGGAATTTCAATGTTTGAGCCAATCCACGGCTCAGCTCCAAAATACAAAGGAAAGAATATTGCAAACCCATTAGCAACAATATGGGCTGGAGCAATGATGCTGGATGAGATCGGAGAAGAAAAATCAGGAAAACTTATTGTAAACGCAATTGAAGCAGTAGTTAAGGAAGGAAAAGTAAAAACAAAAGACATGAACGGCAAAAATAAAACAACAGATATGGGAGATGCTGTTGCTAAGAAAGCTGAAGAACTGAGCAGGAATGCTTAATTTTTTTTCTCACCAATATCACTAATAAAGAACTTCGCAATTCTTAAAACAACAGATGACAAAATAATAGAGTAAAGCATAAACGTCAAAGAAAGATTAAGTATGGTTCCCATCCCACCTATATTTAGATTTGCAAGTGAAAAAACAACAACCGCAACCGCAATTCCTTTCTGCACATTTAACGACATGAATATTTTCTCTTTCATAGTAAAGTCCATTCCCCTTAACGAAAAAATAATTGAAAGATATCTTATCCCTAGGTACAGGATGAACAATACAATAGACCTGATGAAGAAATCAATTGACAGCGGGAGAGAAACTATGAGCCCTATAAGGACAAAAACCAGTATCTCCAAAGAATTTGAAAAAACAGAAGCAAACTCCCTAAGCTGAAATTTCTGCTTTAAATAGACATTGCCGAACAATAAGCCCATTGAAGTAACAGCCAAAACACCATTCCCATTCAGATTCTCTGCAATTATATATGCCAATAAGGCAGATGTAATCACCGCTAGTGGACTCAAAACAACAGAATAAGCCTTCTTCATGAATTTAAACATAATCAGCCCAATAAGGACTCCTGAACCTATGCCAACTACAAACTGCTGCAACAAAGGAACAAATTGGTCAATAAAAGTCGCTATTATAAGTTCATCTTTTAATACATTTTTTAGGTCAAGAATAATAAAAGGAATCAAAACAACTAAAGGCGTGTTTAACAAAGACTCCAGGCTCAAAAACTCAAATACTTTGTTTTTGACATCCTTAAACATTGACAGGACCACTGCAGGGCTTGTGCCAGCCATTAAAGATGCAAATATCAAAGCAAGAAAAATAGATTTTACTCCAAAAATGAGCATTGTAAATGCAGTCAAGAAAACCAGGTTAAAAACAAGAAAAACCAGCGAAAGCCACAAAGTATGCAGAGAGAAATAATCTACTTTTTTTAAGCTAAATCTTGAAGAACTGTCAAATACTATCATAACCAGGGCAAGTATGCTTATGCTGGTCATAAAAACATCCGGAAACTCTATAAGTGAGCCTCCCCTGTAATCTATGTGTCCTATGCCAATACCTATCAGCAAAAGCAGTAATATATTTGGTATCCTGAACTTCTGGCTCACTATAGAAGTCAATAAACCTATCAATAAGATAATCGCAAGATAAGTCAAAAGCAGTAAAACAGTAGCCATCCATATACCTCCTTAGTTTTTAACTTAAAAAGCACATATAAATAGTTATCGTTAAAAACTGGTTGGTGCGAAAGTCGGTGCTTGTGCGTAAATTGCCAAAGAATAAAGTTCCGCAGGATTG
>CAYXMT010000034.1:0-7809 GCA_964466175.1 uncultured Methanosarcinales archaeon
TCTTTCTTCTTTTTATTTATTATTTAATTTCTTTCTAATCACTTCAATTTTGGCAGTACCTTATATGCTATAAACGCTATTACAGCAGCTATAATCCAGAATAAGAGTTGGTTCATTAAGCCGGTAATAAATAATACTAAGCTCATTATGATTGCTACAATTAAAGATATTCCTATAATCTTCTTCTTAGAACCAGAATAAAAAATTTCCACCCCCACGCTGTTATACTTTATGGAAATGGGGGTATAAATACCTTTGGATTTCTGGTATATGTAATTGTATACTGCTCTATATTTTTATCGTCCTCTTAAAATCTCTTTTTAAACAGTTATGAGAAAAAATGCGGGAGACAGGATTCGAACCTGCGTAAGCACTAAGCTAACAGGTATCTTATAATATCTTATTAGCCTAAGCCTGTCCCGTTTGGCCACTCCGGCACTCCCGCATAAAAACAATAGTATGGAAGTTATTTTAAATAGTTTATTATTTTATTCATAAAAATTAAGAATTAATCTTCAATTATTTCTTTTGCCAATTATAAGAACGCAATTTTGCAGATTTACCATACCCACAAGATGAACACTTCTTCTTCCTTAATGTATATGTCCTGTTGCCGCATCTTCTGCAATATATCATATTCTTCTTTCCGGACTTTTTGCCCATAGATGCAGTTCCTTTTGTCATTTTAACCTAGAATTCATTTATTCCGGAGATATTATTGTTATTGTATCTCCCCTTATAAAAACTACACCTAATTTCCTCTTAACTTCATTATTAACACTTTCTTCAGCATCTTCAAGCACTACATTAATATGTATATCAAATGATTTTAACTTTCCAACATACCTCTGATTATTCTTTAGCTCGACAATTACTCTTTTGTCTCTTGCATTATTCAAAGCATCCAAAGGTCTAGAAGGTTCTGCCATTCATTAACACCACATACATAAAAAACAGAGTAGGGTATTTGTATATAAATGTTGTGTTATAATAGAAGTAAAATTTAGAAATCCTTATAAACTTCTTATCAATCCCGTTTATTATGGCAATTTCACATAGAAAATCATTAAGGAAACCTACTGGTGGAAGGTATAAGCAGCAGGGCAGGAAAAAGCAGTTCCACGAGACTGGAAAAGAACCTGCTTTGACTAAATTAGACAAAAAAAGAAATAAGTATGTAAGAGGCATGGGAGCTAATAGAAAGGTAAGGCTATTAGCAGCAGAAACTGCAAATTTATTTGATCCTAAAGCTAAAAAATATGAACAGGTTAAGATAAAAACTATTGTTGAAAATCCAGCTAACAGGCATTTTGTAAGACGTAATATAATGACTAAGGGAACAGTAATAGAGACAGAAAAAGGAAAAGCAAGAATTACTTCAAGACCTGGACAAGATGGTGCTGTTAATGCTGTTTTGGTTTCTTAGATTTGATAAACTAATCTTATATTGAAGCAAAATCTATTATTCCTTTTGTTCCGCAGTGTCTTAACTTTCGAAGTGCATCTGCTTTAATTGACCCAATTCTTTCTGGTGTCACATCAAATATATCACCCACTTTCCCATATGTAACTTTAACATCACCTAGGAATAAATCACCAGTTTCTTCCATATATCTTTGTGCCATATCATATACTCCTTCACCAATATGTGGAGTTCCATCATCTTGTCTTGGTAACTGGAATAGTAAACGTAAAACTGTTTTCTCACGTTCAGATAAGAATGAATTCTCCAATGCATCGTTTATTCTTCGATTAAGGTCATGCTCTTCAATTGGTTCAGAGATTGGTGTTGCAAGTATATTTAAGTTTGAGGGAGAATTTATATCTAATTCAAGATTAGATTCATCTGCAGTTTCTGCAGACATTGTCATTTCTTCTGGCAGGAAAGAATTTATGTAATTTTCTATTCCGCCTCTGATTTTTTGAGCAGCTCTTCCTCGATAATTTCTGCGTTTTCCAGGTACTAACTCCATATATGGACTAGATTCGGTCATATGCTCTATTAGCTGGAGTGCACCTTCCTGATAGCATCCTCCTCTAATACTAGAATTTTCTGATAGATTTAATTCAGGAAAATATTTATTAATCGCATGGTCAACTAAATCTATATTATCCCCTACTAATAGCTTGAAAATTGCACCTTCATGTTCGGCTTTCTCAACAAATACACGATCGATTGATCGAGATACAGCACCGAGATTAACTTTAGTTGCTTTACCTCTCCTTTTATTTTGATTCGGGTTATAATTCGACATATAGTTATGTAATTGATCTAAACCAGCTTCATGGAATTGTAATCTTAAATCAGAATATTTGGGATTATCTAAAAATGGTAAAGAACGAGTAATTGCCCTGTCAACCAAACCAGAATTATTTGCAACTAACTGGTCAACAATTACAGGATATCTCAAATCCTTTTTAACAGTCCAATCTCTTCCTTGATGTGCCCTATACAAATCTACTAGTCCATGTACTAAACTTGCATTTACTCTTGCTATTTCTTTTGGTCCTTCACCTGCAATATAACTATCTGGAATCATTTTTAAATCTTAAATATACTAGAATAGCTACTATATAAATCTTTCTATTTTTCATTACTCTATAATAGTAAAAAATCAAAGAATTCAAAGCCCTAAACTCTCATCAATTTCTTTAGCCATTGACCTTAAATCGTCACAAGTCCTTCTTAGGTCTTTCTCAACTTCGTCTATAAGTGCTCTTAAGTTATCTACTCTGAGAATATAGCCTTTATTTGCCTGTACAACTATGCCAGATTCAATTAATTTGTTAATATGATGTACAACAGTTCCACGACTTAAATCAAGCCTATAAGCCAATTCATCGCTTGATAGCGGAATTCCTTTTTTTGCAGTCTTAACTAATTCAATAAAAACCCTAAAACAGCTTTTATCCTTATCTCTTAAATTAAACAAACCTAAAGAACTACCTAACCATTGCAGTTCCTGGTTAACATTTTTCTGTACAGGCTTTCTGATGTTAGTTATTGTTATTTTGTGGACATATCTCATAATCTACCCTAAAAACATTGATTTATTTAAATATTTCGCTCATTTATATACTCAAACATAGAAAACCTTATATATTAGTTGATATTACCATAGTTTCGTTGACTTAAGGTCAACATAAAATAATAAAATCAGGAGGCACAAAAAATGAAAAACGGAGAAGGCTGTGGATGTGGAGGTTGTTAATTTAAATTTTTATTTTTTATTTAATGAAAATTTATTATTGAATTTTGAAAATGAAAGACAAAAAACAAAGTGATGAGAAAGAAACAAAGAAAAAGTCTGAAAAAGAAGTAATTGCAGAACTAACAGACACATTGCAAAGAACACAAGCAGAGTTTGAAAACTACAAAAAAAGAGTTGATAAAGAAAAAGCAGAGTTTGTAAAATACGCAAAAGCAGAGATTATTCACAAAATTTTGCCAACTTTAGATACATTTGAAATTTCATTAAAGTCAACAAAAGACAATGAAAAGTTCGTTAAAGGCATAGAAATGGCATATGCCCAATTATTTTCACTTTTAGAGTCAGAAGGGCTAAAGCCAATAGAATCTGTTGGTAAGAAATTTGATCCTTATCTGCACGAAGTCATGCTAAAGGAAAAGTCAGACAAAGAAGATGGAATTGTTTTGGAAGAACTGCAGAAAGGATACATGCTTAATGACAAAGTTTTGAGACATAGTAAAGTTAAAATCAGTGAAAAAGACAATAAAAAATAATATTGAAAATGAGGTGTTGTTTTGAAAAAAACTGAATTGAATAAAAACACTGATGTAAAAGAGGTTTTGAAACTTGCTAATCCGTGCAAATGCAATGCATGCACAGTTGGCTGCAAGCATGGAAGCGGTTTTTTAGCTGATGAAGACATGAAAAATATCGCAAAGTTCATGAACATTTCAGAAGAAGTTTTGAAAAAAGAGTTTTTGGAAGAAGTTGAAAAATTCAACACAAAAAGACACAGACCAAAAATAGTAAAAAAATACAAACCATACGGAAAATGCATCTTTTTTGATGAAGAAATCGGATGCAAAGTTCATGAAGCAAAACCATTGGAATGCAAAATTGCAATGGGGTGCAAAGATTATGGCGAAAAATTGAGTATATGGTTCATGCTTAACCATTTTGTAAACAAGGATGATGCAGAAAGCGTAAGGCAATTTGCATCTTACCTAAAAACCGGTGGAAAAACACTGGAAGGAGCTGAATTAAAGGATTTAGTTCCTAACAAAAACAAACTGAAAAAAATATTGAGTTATGAAATAATGAAATGATGGAGGACGATTATTATGGCTGAAAAAACAAAAACAAAGAAAGAAAAGATTATAGGAATAGATTTAGGTACAAGTAATAGTGCAGCTTCTGTTTTACAAGCAGGAAAGCCAACAATTATTCCATCTGCAGAGGGTACAACTGCTTATGGCAAGGCATTTCCATCTGTTGTAGCATTTACAAAAGACGGGCAAATGCTAGTAGGAGAACCTGCAAGAAGGCAATCTGTTTCAAATCCACAAGGAACAGTTCTAGCCGCAAAAAGAAAGATAGGCACTGATTTTAAGTACAATATAAACAACAAAGATTACACACCACAGCAAATATCTTCTTTTATTCTGCAAAAGATAAAAAAGGATGCAGAAGAATTTACAGGAGAAAAAATTCAAAAAGCAGTTATAACAGTTCCTGCTTATTTTGACGATAACCAAAGACAAGCAACTAAAGATGCAGGCACTATTGCGGGATTAGAAGTTGTAAGATTGGTAAACGAACCAACATCAGCTTCCATGGCTTATGGGTTAGACAAAGCTGACAAAGAACTAAAAATTCTGGTTTTTGATTTGGGTGGAGGTACATTAGATGTTACAATAATGGATTTTTCTGAAGGAGTTTTCGAAGTTAAGTCCACTAATGGAGACACTCAACTAGGCGGAACAGATATGGACGAAGCTTTGATGAAATTTATCATTGAAGATTTCAAAAGCAAGGAAGGCGTTGATTTAAGTGAAGATGACACTGCTATGCAGCGTTTAAGAGAAGCTGCAGAAAAAGCAAAAATAGAATTAAGCACTACAGCAGAAACAGAAATAAATATACCATTTGTCACGCAAAAAGATGGTAATCCTGTGCACTTAAAGATGCCATTGGGCAGAGCTAAGCTGGAAGAGCTAGTAGGTTCAATAATTGAAAAATGCAAAGAACCTATGGAAACTGCAATAAATGACTCAAAATTAAAAGGATCAGATATAGACAAAATTATCCTGGTAGGTGGACCAACAAGAATGCCTATTGTAAGGAAATTCGTAGAAGATTTTGTTGGAAAGAAAGCAGAGCGTGGGGTTGATCCGATGGAATGTGTTGCGCAAGGAGCCGCAATACAAGCCGGAGTTTTAGCTGGAGAAGTTAAAGATATCCTGCTATTGGATGTTACACCTTTGACATTAGGTATAGAGACCTTAGGTGGTGTTTTTACAAAATTAATTGAAAAAAACACAACGATTCCGAGCAAAAAGAGCCAGGTATTTTCAACAGCCGCTGACAATCAGCCAGCTGTAACCATTAGAGTTGGCCAAGGGGAAAGACCTATGTTCAATGACAATAAAGTCTTAGGTCAATTTGATTTGGTTGGATTGCCGCCTGCACCTAGGGGAGTTCCTCAGATTGAGGTTACATTCGACATTGACGCAAATGGAATATTGCATGTAACTGCCAAAGACTTAGCGACAAAGAAAGAGCAGAGCATTAAAATTACTGCACCTAACAAACTAAGCGACGAAGAAGTTGAAAAGATGAAGAAAGATGCAGAGATACATGCAGAAGATGATAAGAAAAGGAAAGAAAAAGCTGACACATTAAATGAAGCAGAAAGTCTTGTTACACAATTCGAGAAAACCATCAAGGATATGGGAGACAAAGTTGATAAGAAGGAACTTGATCCAATAAAGAAAGACATAGAAGGCCTAAAAGAACTTCTGAAAGACAAGGAAAAGAACTATGAAGCTATTAAAAAGGCAAAAGATGACTTAGTTCAGAAATTCCAAAAGGTCTCTCAGGAAATGTACCAAAAAGTTGCAGAAGAGCAAGCTAAAAAGCAGCAAGGTGCACAGGCAGGACAAGCAGGAGCACAACCAGAAGCTGAAAAGAAAGATGAAAAAGTAGTTGATGCAGAGTACAAAGTTGAGGATGATGACAAGAAGAAGAAATAAATGAATAATCCTAAAATCCCAACAAAAGAGGAATGTTTAACTATCTTAATTAAAAATAAAACTCCTTCTAATGTTATTGAACACTGCAAAACAGTATGCAAGGTTGCTGGAGAAGTCACTGATAAGCTTATTGCTAAAGGGATTAAAGTAAATAAAGAATTAGTAATTGCAGCAGCTTTATTGCATGATATTGAAAGGGAAAAAGACAATCACACAGTTGCAGGGGTAAAATTATTAAAAAGCATGGGCTTTCCAGAAGTTGCTGAAGTTACGGAAAAACATAGTTTGCATGAAATTGAAAAGGGAAAAAACAGGCCGCTAAGAATTGAAGAAAAAATAATGTTTTATGCTGACAAAAGAGTTAAGGGAGACAAAATTGTCAGTGTAATGGAGAGGATTGAAGATTTGAAAAAAAGATATAACAAGAATTTTAGTGGAGAATTTGAATTAGCAAAAAAAATTGAAGAAGAATTAATGCAATAAAATGACAAAAGACTATTACCAAACTTTAGGCGTAGAAAAAACTGCAACTAAAGAAGAAATAAAGAAAGCCTATAAGAAGATGGCTAAGAAGTACCATCCTGATTTAAACAAGAGTGAAGGCTCTGCTGAAAAATTCAAGGAGATAAATGAAGCTGCTGCTGTTTTAGCTGATGATGAGAAGCGCTCTAAATATGATCAGTTTGGAACGACTGCAGACCAATTTAAAGGTTTTGAAGGCTTTGATTTCTCTGACATTATGTCTGGTGGAAATTTTGATTTTGAGAATATTTTTGAAGGTTTTTTTGGTGGAAGGAGCCCTTTTGGCGGCGGAAGAAGAAGAGGCCCAAGAAGGGGCGCTGATTTAAGGTATGACCTAGAGATTACTCTTAATGAAGCTGCTGAAGGCATAACAAAACATATTGTTATTCCCAGACTAGAGCAATGCACAAAATGCCAAGGCTCTGGTGCTGAATCGGATTCTGATATTGTCAGCTGCTCAGACTGCGAGGGTTCTGGTGTGCAGAGAAGGACTCAAAGAACTCCATTTGGAATTTTCCAGACACAAACTACATGCGGTAAATGCCGTGGCCAGGGAAAATACATAAAGAAAGAATGTGCAGTTTGCGATGGCACAGGTGTTGTCAAAAAAACAAGAAAGCTAGAGATCAAAGTACCAGCAGGAGCAGAAGAAGGCACTAATCTAAGAATTGCTGGAGAAGGTGAAGCAGGAGAAAAAGGAGCTTCAACCGGAGACTTATATGTCATTATTTATGTAAAAGAACATGAAATATTTGAAAGGCAGGGTGATGATATCTATGTTAAGGTTCCAATACCTTTTACAATAGCTGCTTTAGGTGGAGAAATAGAAGTTCCTACTTTGAATGAAAAAGCTAAACTAAAAATACCTTCCGGAACACAAAACAATACAATCTTTAGGATGAAAGATAAAGGTATTCCTTACCTGCATGGAAATGGCAAGGGAGATCAAAATGTTGAAGTTGTTATTGATGTTCCTGAAAAACTGAACAAAAAACAGAAAGAGCTGTTAAAGGAATTTGAAAAAGAAAGCAAGAAGAAAAAAGGGTTTTTGGGGAAGATGTTTT
>CAYXMT010000035.1:0-2231 GCA_964466175.1 uncultured Methanosarcinales archaeon
AAATCCCCCAATAAATTTATTCACTTCTTTATGTTCTCCAGTTTCTAATTCTGCTCCTTTAGTTTCTTCTGCTTGTGCTTCATCTCCTTTACTTTCAGCATCAGCTACTTCTGATTGAGCCCTTGTAAGCTTATTTTTTATTCTTTTAAAAGGATTGTCCCAACCCATCTTATCTCACCAGCTTTTTGTACATTTTGTCCAAATCCAGCATATTGTTTACCACACCATCAACATGCTTTTTTATCCTCTTTAGGCCCTTTGGATGCGTCTTAGCAACATCAATGCAAACCTCAACAAAATCAGCAGTTGCATTATGCATTGCATCAATCTCTTTTTTAATTGCCTTCTTTAGGGAAGCAGGAGAATTTCTTTTTGATTTCTTTATCATAAAACTATTCTTTGGGAGCTAGTATTTAAATATTTTGTTTTACTTTTAGAAATAAAAAATTATTAACCCAAAGCCATAAAACCATAAACCATGCCAATAGCTCCTATAATGATTATTAAGCCGGAGTATAACGGGCCGGTTGTTGGGATTATCGCTGGCACAAAGTTCTGTATGAATGGCAATATTCCTCCTAAGACTGTCAATAAGGCCAATGCTATTGTTACAAATTTCTCTGCTCCAAAGAGCATGCTGTTAAGGACGCCATACAACAATCCAATAACTCCCACTGCTATGATTATGAACTGGTAGGTTGGCTTTTCTGTCGGGATAAACTCGGGAAGAAGTTTGAAGTTGTCAAGAAAAGGCAGTATTCCTGCTAAGATAATAAGAATTCCGATGATAGTAATCATAATTTTCATTTCAAACAAACCTCCACATAATATATATTTGAAATGAAAGCTACGAACGATAGTGAGTCTTTTTTCATTCTTATATGTATTCCTTGCAGTTATCATATTTAAAGGTTTTTGTTGAGAAGTAAAATTAAAAGAAATTTTAGATTATGTTTTAAGCTATTTGTTAGGCCTAAGTCTTGCGACAAATCTGGAAAGTGTTCCTCTGGTAGCATCCATAACATCCCCTACTGTCCTTCCGGTTTCTGCAGCAACTCCTGAACCTAAGTATTCTCCAGTAGGTCCAGAGTTTTCTATTGCCCTGTTTATTCTCTCAGAAGAATCTAATAGAAGTTCTCCTCTCCTAAGATTATAATCGTCATTTGCATCTAATCGCAGCATTTCTGGAAGGCCAGTTACTTTTTGTGCTCTTAAATCATTTGCTTCCAGCATGCTTTGCTTTGCCTGACGAAGCTCTGCATTGCCAATGCCAGCTTTTTTTCCATATTCAAATACTGTGGCAATATCGTTTATTATTGAGCCTGAACCATCTCCTGGTCTTTCGTCTGTGCTTTCTGCTGCATATAATGTTGTTGGTCCTGCAATAGTTTCAATAGTTTTTCCTGTTAGTCCATATCGTCTTGCATCAGGATTTTCTCCTGATGTTGCCAGCTTAAATTCAGGTGCTCCAGGTAAATGCGCATCTCTTGGCGCCCATAATGTTTTTTGGGGGGGTACTAATACTGTTTCTGAGTTTTCTGCTTCTCCAACAGCTAGTTGGTCATATTTGCCATCCTGACTAACAATTTCTCCTAATGGAGGTTTACCTGCTATTTCCTCTAAAATTACAGAAGGAGGTTGCCTAATTGCGCTTAATGTTTCAGGCAGTAATTCTTCATAAGCTCTCTTGTGCATATTTTTGACTATTCCATCAACATCGGACTTAACTCCGTTAGGGTCAAATTGATATCTCTCTACTAATTCATTAAGGTTATCTACAGCTCTATCCACATGCCCCGGAGTTGTACGCGGGTCAAAGTCTCGCGTTGCTGTTTCCTGTATCCCATCAAGGTATATTTCCAGCATAGAAGTTTCTTCTTCCTGCCATACGCCAGCTGCTTTTTGTTTATGACCATTAATCCTTGCCTGTCCTTCCTCTGTTTTTGGGTCTCCTCCATAAAAATCAGCAAGTGCAATTATGCCTTCCTTGCATGAATATACAGATTCTGTATTCCTTCTGACATATGTCTCTGCGTCTAATTCCAAATGCCGAAGCAAACTTTCTCCAGCATTTATGACTGCTGCTTCAATACGGTCATCATACACTCTGCGTCCTCTTTCTTTGTTTTCCCAATCTATTGCAAGTCTTACACTTTGTAAGTCTTTAATTATGCCTTCTGGGTTTATGCCAGTATTCTCCTCTTCAAGTATACTAGCTCTTTCATGCAAAA
>CAYXMT010000035.1:2331-7564 GCA_964466175.1 uncultured Methanosarcinales archaeon
ATACTAGCTCTTTCATGCAAAACTGCCAGATTTCCATCTGTACCAGTCATATTTGCCAGATGATTATTAAGATAAATATAGAACATAGTAGCTGGATCTGCAAGTTGACTGGATTGTAATCTAAATGTAGCAAGGTCAACCTTATCAGGTTTCCTATAAGTTGCTGGTTGTGTCATCTTAATCACTTCATAGTAGTTACTAATATATAAACCTTTCTATCTTCTTAGAAGTGTTTTGACGGAGGCAAATAAAGCAAAAGTTTTAAATAGGTAGGTCCTGAAAGTTAATAATAAATTTGGTGAAAAAATTGGTGAAGTTACCATTTATTGGCGGAGGATTAGGGGGAGATGTTATCGAAACAGGGTTATCTCTTGATGAATTGTCTACAAGAATCATGGGTTCTTTTGAAGAGTATTTGAAAGCCAGGAAACATTATGAGAGCCTGAGAGGCAATATGAGTCCTAAGGCAATGGTACAAAAACCGATTTTGTTAGGAAAAGCCTTGGTTAGAAATTACAGATTCCAGCTATTCACAAAAAAAATGCAGGTTGAATACTTAAGGGCTGTTGGTGATAATGTTAATTCTTCAGCAATGCAAATTCTAAGAAATTTACACACCCATCATTCACTTGATGATTTTGAAAATGAACTGAAAGCGTTTAGAGAACAAATGATGCAATTATTGAATTCGGCTGAAGATGAGCAAGTAAGGGAAATTGAAAAATCAAGGGGTTTAATAAGAACTGTGAGAGATGTGAAAAGGCGTATGGAATCTGTTTTAAAAAGAACTAGGAGGGATGCTAGAAAAGAAAATGAAAGACTTAGGCGGTAAGTACAACAACAAACTGTAGCACAAAGAATACCCGGCACAGACTTAAGACAGGTGCACAAACAACAACAAGCAGCACAAATCTCAAAATTAAAAGCCAAAAAACAAAAAGCTCTTGGAAAATTAAAACCAGCATTTGGATTTCGATAAAAATGCGGATAAAACTTACAAAAAAACCAAAGAATTGCAGATTAATAGAAGGATTTCCCGGATTTGGACTGGTTGGAACGATAGCAAATGAATTTCTTTTGGAGCATTTAAAGTTTGAGCAGATTGGTAAGATACTTTTTGATGATATGCCTGCTACTGTAGCTATACATGAAGGCAAAGTAGTTGAGCCATTGGGGATTTTTCACAACAAAAAATACAATCTTGTTTTATTGCATGCTATTACTGCCTCTACTGGCATGGAATGGAAGCTTTCAAATATAGTAATTGAGTTAAGCAAGCAGCTGGGTATAAAAGAAATTATCTGTTTAGAGGGTGTTGGAAGCAGCGATGAAACAGTAACATCAAGAGTATTTTTTTATTCCAACAATGAGCAGAACAAGAGTAAATTCAAGAAATTAAAAATAGATTTATTGAAAGAGGGCATTATCATTGGTGTAACCGGAGCTATTTTGCTAAGAGCAGAGACCATTCCTGTAAGCTGTGTTTTTGCCGAGACGCATAGCAGTCTGCCTGACAGCAAGGCAGCATCCAAGGTTATTGAAGTTCTTGATAAGTATCTGGGATTAAAGGTGGATACCAAGCCTTTATTGCTTCAGGCAGAGAAGTTTGAGGACAAATTAAAAGGCTTATTGACAGAAAGCCAGAAAGCCCAGCAGCTTAGCGAGAAGAAGAAGTTGAGTTATGTAGGTTAATATCTTATTTTAAAGTAAAAAGAGGTGTATCTTAGTAATAAAATTTTTTGGAGGATGATTTAAATGGAAGGTGTTGGTGGTAAGCTTGGTTTATTAGGATTGGGATTTAGTGGGAGCATGGCTCCATTTCATACTATGACTGAAATAGGTGATGTAAAGAAAGCAAATATGGAATTAAAACAATTAAAAAAATCTATGTCAAAGTCAAAAATTGACGAAAAAAGGGGGGAAATGAAGGAGTTTATTCAACAGCGTCCGCAGGGACTTGAACATGCTTTGCATTCTGTACGATATTATTATGCTGGAATAAGTTTAATGATATATGACTTACATATTGTAAAAAGCATACTAAGAGAAATGTTTCAACAAGATGGAAGATTAAAGAGGAGAGGGATTCCTCCTGTAATAGGTCAAAAGCTTGAACAAGGGATTCAACACACAAAACAACAAATTAATGATGAGTTAAGAAAAGTAAGCGATATGTTAGGAGCCTTAACTCAAGAATAATTTTTTAACCAAAGTTTTTTAATATTCATATTGTTAATAGTATTTTATGAATAAGAAAATAATACCCATCTTATTGGTTATTCTTTTATCCTTAGCTTCTTATTTTAATGTCTTTGAGAATGAGTTTGTATGGGATGATCATGTTTTTATTCTGGATAATGCAGATATAAGGTATTTTTCCAATTTGCCTTTGTTTTTTTCTGAGGATGTTGATGGGTTGTACAGGCCTTTACGAAGCTTGTATTATACTTTTGTTTATTCTTTGGCTGGAAAGAATGAGTTTTTGTACCATTTCAACAGCTTGTTTTTACATACAATAATTTCTGTTCTGGTTTTTTTATTAATTTATGAAATTATTGCTAAAAAGAATGTTGCTTTGATTGCTGCTTTGATATTTGCTGTCCATCCGATACATACAGGTAGGGTTGCAAATATAACTGCCAGTTTTGATTTATTGGGGATATTTTTTATGCTATTAGCTTTTTATTTTTATGTTAAGTTTTCGAAACTAAACAAAAATAAGTATTTATTGTGGTCTTTATTGGCTTTTTTGATTGCTGTTTTCTCGTCGGAAGAGGCCATTGTGTTGCCAATTTTGATAATTTTGTATGAGTTTTGCTTCAATAAAGAAAAATTCAGTAAATTAAAAAATTATGTTCCTTATTTTGTTGTTGCTTTGTTTTATTTGATTGTAAGGTTCGTTGTTATTGGTTTCAAAGGAAGATTGGAAGAATATCTTGCTGGAAATTTCTTTTTGACAATGCTTACGATGCTTAAAGTCTATGTTTATTATATTTATTTGCTAATTGCTCCAATAAATCTGACTTTGTATCGTGAGGCTGAGGCTGTAAGCTCCTTATTTGATTTTAAGGTTATTATTTCATCATTAATTTTGATTTCAATAATATTTTTTGCTATTAAGAATTATAATAAAAATAAAATTTTATTTTTCTCTGTCTTTTGGTTTTTTATTACCTTGATTCCATTTTCAAATATATTGCCATTGCAAAATTTTATGGCTGAAAGATATTTGTATGTTCCATCAATTGCTTTTTCATTATTAGTCTCTTATTTGTTAATTACTATCTTCAATATTAATTTTAAAAATATAAAAATTAAAAACATTGTTAGATATGGTATTGTATTTTTTATTTTTCTATTGTTGGGTTTTTATGTTTTCTCGACGGTAAATAGGAACAATGATTTTAAGGATAATTTAACCTTGTGGAGCAAAACCGTTTCTACAAATCCGGGCAATAGCAGAGCGCATGATAATCTAGGATTTACTTATGAACGTTCTGGGGATACAGAAAAAGCTTTGCAAGAGTTTGAAATGGCTGTTAAATTACAAGAAGATAATTTCAGGGCTTTAGCGAATTTAGGGGTAGCGTATGCTCAGTTAGGAAGATATAATGAGTCAATTGCCACATTAAAAAAATCTATTTCAGTAAGAGGATACCATAAAACTTATGACAAGCTTGGTTTAGTATACGTCGAGCTTAATGAAGAAGATAAAGCTATTGAAAGTTTCAAAAAAGCAATAAGAATTAATCAACGGTATGCAAAAGCCCACAATGATTTAGGAACTGTTTATGGTAGAATGGGAGAGTTTGATTTAGCTTTATATGAATTTAATGAAGCTATAAGGATAGACAGAGATTATGCAGACGCACATTACAATTTAGGGATTGTATTGGGATTTCTGAAACAGAATGAGCTTGCTAAAAAAGAGTTTGAGGTTGCTGTTAAGTTAGAGCTGGGGAATGAATTGTATAAGAAAAAGATAAGTAAATAATTCTTAAAGGCTGAAAAGGTAAAATTTTAGCTTTTTACGGCTTTTAGCGGCAAAAGATATTATTAGATTTATAGTGCCTAACCAGCTTTATGCTCACTTTGAAATTTCTGTTTGTCTTCATGATCATTAGTTTGTGTTATTCTAACTGGAATTGATGAATTATGTTTATTTTATGGTCATATGGTATTTTGTTTGTTTTTTATTGTTCTGATGCTCAAATATGAACTCTCACTTTTAGATTTCTTGTTTCAATTATTTTCAATATGGAAAATATATTAAAAGTGAGGTATAGTGTGCAACCTATAGTTCAGGATAATTCTTTAATATTCTCTAGTTTTTAGTGACATATTAAAATAAAAATTTGTTGTTTTAGGCACTATGAAAAATAGCATAAAATCTAACGAATTTTCATTTTAGAAACCATTAAATTCTAGAAAAAATTGTTGTTTTATTATGGGAAATAAAAAAATAATTTTGTTGCTGTTTTTTTTAGTTTTTTTAAGCTCTTGTTCTGATAAAAATACTGTTTTAATTAATAATAATGCTGAAAGTATAGCTGTAAATGTTGAAATTGTTGATGATGCTGAAGAAAGAGCTCGAGGATTGATGTTCAGGGAGTTTTTAGACGACAAATCAGGCATGTGGTTTGTGTTTGATGATGAAGATTTTCATAATTTTTGGATGAAAAACACTTTAATTCCTTTGGATATTGTTTTTATTTCGGAAAGTTTTGAAATTGTTGATATAATTTATGCTGAGCCTTGCAAAATTGATCCATGTGAAAACTACAATCCTAAAAAAGCAGCAAAATATGTGTTAGAAGTTAATGGCAATTTTACAATAAAAAATGATATCAAAATTGGCAATAAAATTACAATAAACTAATGAAAAATATTAAAAACTATGGAAAAAATAGATTAAAAAATGAAGAAAATATTGGTTTTTTTGATAGCAATTCTTGTTTTTTTAGTAGGATGTGAACCTTCTGAAGAAGGATTGCCTAAATATGAGGGTCCGGACAGAGATCCTATAGAACAACCAGTAGAAGAGCCTGTACCTAGTGAAAGTCCAGATGATACTGTTTCAAAAGACAATGACGGAACAGGCGAGGAAGTTGACCCTGAAGTGGGTTTTTCTGGCATTACTAAAGAACAATGTGATGATGCTTACGGTCGTTGGAATAGATGTGGAAGCCCTTGTGCTGGTACAGACGCTGATCTCTGCATACAGATGTGTCAG
>CAYXMT010000036.1:0-7369 GCA_964466175.1 uncultured Methanosarcinales archaeon
CTTGTTAACTATAAAGGCAAGCTTGTCAAGCTTGTAATTGTTACTTGCGGTTAAACCTAAATAAGCTTCTTGTTCTTATTGACAAACTTCATTAAATAATCTGATTGGGTATAATATTCTGCCATCACTTTTCCTACATTATCAACAGTCTTTATATTCTGCTTAACCAGCCATTTAAGGATTTTTTCAATTCATTTTTTGTAAATCCGGTAAACAGCTCAATTGTATTAAGCAATGATTTTGATTTATTCACTTTATTCAGTTTTCCGGATTTACTAGAGGTGCATGACGTTTTTCATTCTTAGTTTTATGTTTTACTTTCGCTTTCAATGTCCTACCCCTTTTTTTAACTATTTGAAAAATTTATTTACTTTTTCCAGCTCTTTCTCAAAAATTTTCTTTTTGTTGTCAACTTCCTTGAATTTCTTCTCTAATCCTGTTATCTGGTTTCCTACACTAGCACTTTTCGAGCTTAGCTGGAATGATTTCGCTTTCTTCATAAGCCCGATTAATTCATTTTGAAGGTCGTTTCTGTCTTTGTTTACCTTTTCAATGAGGTCCAGCACACCCACTTTTTTCTTAAAAAATAATTTCATTTTTTGGGATGCTGTTTTTACGCCTTTCAGCTTTTCTTCCCTATTCTCTATTTTTTTTACTATAGTATCCTGCAGTGTTTTTATCTTTTCTGCCTGAATTCTGCTGTCCTCTATCAAAGGCTCTATTAGGCTCTTTTCCTTCTCTACTTTGGCTTTTATGGTATCAGCCATATTGCTCAGGCTCTGAATATTTCTTTCTGAAACCAGGACATTTTCTTCTTCTGCTTTTACTTTGACTTCAACTTGTGCAATAAGTACTTTCAGGCTATTAAGCTTGTCGCTGATAACTTTCTCGCTTTCTTCTATAGAACTTGCATCACTCTTCTCTTTTTCCAGTATCGCTTCTTCCTTTTTGATATTATCCAATATGCTATGATATTTTTTCCCTTCAATTACAATAAGGTTTGTCATCTCTCTAAGTTTGTCCACAGCACTGGTTTTTTGCTCCCCTATCTGTTGGTCCAGGCTTATCTTCAATTGCTCGTATTTTTGCAGTTCTGCCATCTCATTCTTTATGCTGTCCATATCCAGGCCAAGGTCTTGTTTAATCTTGTCAAATTCTTCCTTGAGGGTTTTCAGTTTTTCAGATTCCTTTCCCAGAAAACTTAATGAAACTTCTGCCTTCCTTACAAAAACATCTTTCTTGCCGGAAAATTCTTTTGCCTTTTCCTTTACATCCTTTTTTGCCAGTTTTCTGGCAACCAAAAACGGTTTTGTGAACTTATACTCTATGTTTATTATTCCTTCTTCTTCAAGAAAATCAGCCCATTCCATGATAGTGCTTACACCCATACCTAATGTTTTTGCAGCATCATTAGAAGAAATTCTACCGGTTTTATTGACCAGATTAACCAGTTTGTCTACACCGGTTTCTATTATAGAGCTCGTCAATCCCATTTTAGTAAATTAATGAATACATGATTTAAATATGTTGCGGAAAACTGGAGGTTGGTGTGAAAGTCGGTGCTTGTGCGTAAATTGCCAAAGAATAAAATTCCGCAGGATTATACTGTACGACCTGAGCGTCGTGAATTGCATTTGACTTGTCAAATGCATCTTGCCGTACTGCTCTGGCATAACTCTTAATCAACAAATAGAAAGCTTTATATATGAGTTCTATTACTTAAGAGTAGTAATAAAAAGAGTTCTGATGGTAGTTTTATGAGGTAATAATGGAAGAATTTTTTGACGAAGACAATATTGAAATAGAAAACATGAGAGAACAAAGGAAGAAGCTGAAAGACAAAGATTTTGGTAAATTAATCAATAAAAAAGATCTTTCTGACTTCGAGTTAGATGAATTGTTTATGTAGTTATTTCTTTAAATCTTGGATAGACTAAAAATAGAATGACAATAGAAGGCACAATCCCTAAAGATGCAAGTATTCAAGTAGCATGTGTTACTGCAGAAAACGTGGATGGTATTTGGAGACCACGTCCTGATCCTGAAGTTAATTCCCCTAAACCAGCTGCCACCAATCCAGAATATTTAACTGATGCTATAGATGGCGTAAACACCTGCGCAGTAGACCCAGTTGCAGTTTTAAAGTTACAAGTTGCTACAGTATCATATTTTTCCTCTCCAAAAGCCCAAAAACGGATAATGGATAGCATAGCCCAATAAAACAATCCCACAATAACTTTTTAAACCAACTATTATTCTTTATTCTTATGGAAAACTATGATTTAGAGCTAAACAAGGCTGTAGAACAAATCAAGAAAAACAATGCTAATTTAGTATGTATTCAACTACCAGACGGCTTAAAGCCAAAAGCCAATGAGATTAAAGAGCATATTGAGAAAAACACTGATGCTTCTGTTATAATATGGTTAGGTTCATGCTGGGGTGGCTGCGACATACCTTCAGTTGACAAACTTGGTGTAGACTTATTGATACAATGGGGACATTCTGAGTACATAAGAGCTTGGTAAAAACAATAATATTAAAAACAGCAATTCTAAATCAATAATAAAATGAATAAAAAAATAATTCTTGCAACTGACCATGCTGGCTTTAAATTAAAAGAGGAAATAAAAGAATTCCTCGCTAATAAAGGCTATGAAGTCGATGATGTAGGAGCACATTCTTTAGACCAAGAAGATGATTATCCTGATTTTATTATTCCAGCAGCAAAAAAAGTTGCAAAAGAGCAAAGCAGAGGCATAATATTAGGCTCTTCCGGACAGGGAGAAGCAATAGCCGCTAACAAAGTCAAAGGTATTAGGGCTGCTTTGTATTATGGCAAAAATATGGATATTGTAAAGCTATCCAGAACCCATAATAATGCAAATATTCTTTCACTTGGAGCAAAATTTCTAAGCAAAGAAGAAGCAATAAAGGCTGTAGAAACATGGCTGGAAACAGATTTTAGCAATGTAGAAAGGCATAAAAGAAGGTTAAAAAAAATTCCATAACATGCAAATCACATATCTAAGCTATTTTTTGGCATCAATAATTGCTTACTTAGGATTAATTGTAGGAATAATCCTGATAAAATTAGCTCCGGAAGAGCAAAAACCAGGGAAAAAATATTTCATCTTGATTAAAAAAATAATATTTTTGCTTGTCATGGCTTTTTACCTGTTTTTTTATAGGTTCAATCCTACCCTTTCTGTAATCTTTCTTGCAATTACATTTGTTTTGATGATGAATAAAAAACTAAAGCTGGAAAAGACAGGCCTTACTTATTTCCTTTTTGGCATTGTATTTTATGCAAGCAGCAAAATTCCTGATTTGTTTGTTATGGAATCAGTTTTGATATTCCTGTATGGAATCCCTGCAGCATCTTTAATATTAAAGAAAAAGAATTATTATGGGATATTTTTGAAGAATTTTTGGTTCTTTATACCGGTAATATTGCTTTATTTCGCCTTCTAATTAGTTGTGCACATACTTAATTATGTGTTGGGGTGGGCTTATATTGCTGTATATCTTCTAATGGGGGGGATGTAAATATTTGGCGTTAGCCAAATGTTTACCACTTCTCTTTCCTTACTTTAGTATAGAAAGCAATATGATTTACAACAACATGCAAGACTAAACTCAATAATAATATCAAAATTATTTTATTTAATGACAAAATAGCTAATGGATAAACAAAAATCAACGCTCCTATTACAAAATCCAGCTGGTCAAATGGAATAAAAGACTCTCCTGGCTCGAGATTTAACCTTCTTTTTATAAAACTCTCAGCTAGGTCTCCAAAAATTGCTCCGGAACCCATCAATAATCCTATAAATAACCAGTTAGAATAATCAATTAAAGCCAAACCAGTCAGTATGCCATTATTATAAAGAATAAACTGCACAAATGTTATTATTATTGCAAACAAAATCCCAAATACTAACCCTCTAAAAGTCTTGTTTTTTCCAAATATGCCCTTTCCAAATATCTTTTTGTTGAAATCAATAGGAATCTTTAAACTTTTAAATCCGTCTTTTACTATTACCGGAGCCATATTCGCAAAATAAGCAGGCATTATGAAGTAAAGGCATTGTAATATTAAATTTAGCATTTTTTAAATCCTTTTCCTTAAACAGCTCAGCAATGCCCTAAATGAGCTGTAAACAATTGTATCACTGGCTTTTGTTTTACTGTTTTTTAAACTTTTCCTTAAATCGCCTTCAAATAATGCAATGATTAAAAACATTTTGCTTTTTCATATAGAAAAGAATAAATAATGATAAAAATTCATTATATACTATGAAAATAGCTAAGTTAGGTGAAATTGGATTAATAAGAAAAATAGCTTCAAAAACAAGATTATTTTCTAAAGATGTAGTTAAAGGAATAGGAGATGATACTGCTGTTGTTAAATTCGATAAGGAAAAATATTTGTTATTAACAACAGATACATTGGTTGAGGATGATCATTTTAATCTTGCATGGTTTACTCCTGAACAAATTGGTTCCAAAGCAATTGAAAGCAATGTTTCTGATATTGCTTCTATGGGTGGATTTCCTTCTTATGCTTTAATTTCCCTTGTTTTGCCAAAAAACATTTCTGTTGATTTTATAGATAAATTGTATGATGGAATGAATAATGTTGTTAAAAAGTATAAAGTCAGCATTATTGGAGGAAATATAGCTTCCGGCAAAAAAATATCTATAACTATAACTTTAGTTGGTTTTGTTGAGAAAAAAAACTTATGTTTGCGTTCTGATGCAAAAGTAAATGATTTAATATGCGTTACTGATAATTTAGGTGCTTCAAGAGCCGGTTTAGAGTTGTTCAGAAATAAGAAAAAAGGAAATTCCATTAAAGATTACTTAAATTCCCAAGCAAAATTAAATATTGCAAGAAAATTATCCAAATTCGTCAATGCAATGGAAGATGTTTCAGATGGCTTAAGTTCAGAAGTTCTTAATATCTGTTCTGAAAGCAAAGTTGGAGCAGTAATTTACAAAGATCTAGTACCATTAAGCAAAAATACAATTATTGACGCAAAAAAAGTCAAAAAAAATCCATATGATTATGCTTTATTTGGCGGAGAAGATTATGAATTAGTCTTTACAATTAATGAAAAGAATCTAAAAAAGCTAAAAGGAGTAAAATGCATAGTTGTTGGAGAAATATTACAGAAAAAGAAAGGGATTTATTTGTTTGACAAACGAAAAAAGAAATTAAAATACGGTTATGAGCATTTTAAAGAATAAATCTGATTTATGTTTATAGAAATTAGAAAAGATTAAAGCATTTTATAGTACATCGTCATACCAGATTCATAAGGAGAGAATCCATTCTTTTCCAAAAAATTTCTCATAGGAATTCTCTTAGGAGAATGAGTGGTAAATGCATGCATAACTCTTGCATCACGCTCCAGAGCATCCTCAATAAGCTTATCTAATACAGCTGTACCAACCCCCTTTTTCATCAACTTTCTATGTTCGGGATCATCCGGATCCAAGTCTCTTCCATTGGGATGGAACCTATGCAAATTTACAAGAACATCACGAGGATCTAAACCTAATTCTGGAAGCTTTTGGGCAACAAGTGAGTTACTTTCACAGTAGTCTCCAACAGTGCCTAAGACTAGTTGAGCAAATCCTTCAGGTCTGCCATTTTCAAATACAATTCTGTAATCAAGACCACTTACCTGGTCTAATTCAGATGGTACAATTTCAAATTCAGGAACAACAATTTTAGACATAAAGATGACATCTACAGTTATCAATACCGCCTTCTTGGAAACTTAGGTCTTTCAGATGAACTTCCATATGACCTTGACCTGCTGCCAGAACTTCTTGTATACGATCTTGGCTTGCGTTCAGATTCTCTTGGTCTTCCATGAAATCCAGAACTTGGACTGTTAGAATTTGAACTATCTGAACTTCTACTGCCATAAGATCTTGGTCTAGATGAGCCTCTATAGCCTCCAGATGATCTTGGCCTACTGCCCTGATAACCTCCTCTTGAAGGACCTCTGCTTCCAAATCTGCCTCCAGAAGATCTATCACCGCTTCCAAACCTTCTTCCTGAATTAAACCTTAATTTTTCAAATTGTCCTAAAGGAAGCTCTTTAACATTAACAGGATATCTGTTTAAAATTTCCCTAAAAACATCATGGTCTCTTTCACTCAATAAAGTGATAGCTTTTCCTGATTGTCCTGCTCTTGCTGTCCTTCCAACCCTGTGCACATATTCTTGTGCGTCTTGTGATAAATCATAGTTGAAAATATGCGTAACATCCTTAATGTCTAAGCCTCTGGCAGCAACTGCCGAAGCAACAAGAACATTTGGAGTTCCTTTATGGAAATTCTCTATGGTTTTTAATCTTCGATTTTGTGTTAATTTCCCATGAATCATATCAGCTTTTACTCCATTATCCCTTAAGTTCCTTGTAACCATTTCTACAGTGGAACGAGCAGAACAAAAAATTATAGTTAATCCTGCATCTTCTTTCTTTAGTAAATGTACTAATAAAGAGAATTTCTCATGCTGCTTTACATTATAGTAATACTGCTCAAGATATTCATCTTTTACATGACTTTCAGCTTGTACTGTTTCTGGATCATGCATATAATCCTGCTTAAGATCTTCAATTTCATTTGAAATTGTTGCTCCAAACAGCAATATTTGCTTTTCAGCTGAAGTTCTGTCTAAAATTCTTCTTATGTCTTCTATAAAGCCCATCTCAACCATCTTGTCAGCTTCATCTAAGATAACACATTTTATTGTATCTAGTTTTAAATCATAGTTCTCTAAATGGTCCAGTAATCTTCCTGGTGTGCTGACAATAACATCTGCTCTTGCTATAGCTTCTATTTGAGGGTTAACTGAAACTCCTCCGTAAACAGTAGCTACTGAGAATTTTAAGTATTTTCCAAACTTCTTTAGTTCATTAGAAATCTGAACTGCCAGCTCTCTTACAGGAACTATGACTAGGAATTGTACGCCTTGGCCATGCTTTATTTTTTCTAATATTGGAACGCCAAAAGCAGCTGTCTTTCCAGAGCCTGTCTTTGATATTCCTATAAGGTCTTTTCCTTCCTTGATTAATGGTATGCTTTTTTCCTGTATATCCGTAGGCTCCTTAACGCCCATTTCATTTAGTCCTTTGACTATTTCTTTATTTACATTTAAGTCATCAAATATCATTTTATCTAGTTCTCCTTGAATAAAAAAACATGCGTCTTGAAATCTCTCAACTGCACATTGAAACAGAAAAAGTAATCTTTAATCACTATCTGTTCCGTCTATTCAACCTATATCCTAGAGTATATAAGTGGTTTATAAATGTTTGGGTTTTTTTGATATAAAAAGACACATAAC
>CAYXMT010000037.1:0-7025 GCA_964466175.1 uncultured Methanosarcinales archaeon
AAAAGCCCATGGATTCTTGGTAAATTAGACGAAAAATCAATGAGGCAGGAATCTGAGAGTTTAAGTTCAGAGTTAGGCATTGATCATGCTTGATTTGAATTTTTTCACTTAATTAGAAAATGAGAAATATTAAGCTATTCTTTATTTTTTTTACCATTTTAATTTTACATACCAAAAGGTTCAAATAACTTATCGGGTTTAGTCTTGTACATCTGTAACAACTCTCTTGCACCAGTTTTATCTTTAAACTGTCTTACTAAGTCTGGAACAAATTGGTATCTATCTTGGTCTTTATATGCCTCTATACGCTCCCAAACATCTTCTTGGGATAAATTTGCAGTTCTATTTGCGTAATCCAACAGCCATATAGATGCCATTGCATGTACAACATGTTCTTCTCTCTGTGTCCATTTGTCCGCTATAGAATTCACTTCACCAAATGGTAAGGATGTTCTTCCAACCGAGTACTCTGAGAGTTCGTCTTCAATATATTTAGCCCTATCATTTGAAAGAATGCTATGAAAAGTTTCTATTGGTCCATTTTCATATAGAAAAACATCCTTTTCATCTGAGGAAATCAGTATCGGACTAGATATACTTAATTCCAATTTGATACGTCCTTCCCCTTCAAAATAAAAACGGAGGGACTGATTTATTTCCCCTTCAACTCTTTCTAATTTTGTTCCACGGACATATTGGGTAGTTCCATCCTTCATATGCAATATATACCTAGGCTCATTAAATGAGCCATTTTCATTTACTAAATAAAGTGCTAATTTTTCATTAACAATTGGCTCTGTGATCTCAGAAACTGATTGTGGGACAATAATTTTATAATCTCTTTTCGGAATAATTCCATGATAGTATTCAAAAAAATCATCTATGGAATTTATTACAATAGTTTCAGAACTTTTTGCAAAACCTTTATCTTTATCAGAGAAAGGTATGGCCCACATTCCGTTAATCATATCTGTAAATTCTATTCTAGATATCTTTGTTGAAACACCATCTTTTGTTAAACTATCAGTTAGAAAATCATTATATATGGATAAATTTGGTATATTTTCATATTTATCTCTTCTATCCAATGTACTTTCAATACCATATTTCGATATGAATTCTTTTTCTG
Source organism: uncultured Methanosarcinales archaeon (assembly GCA_964466175.1). Classification (GTDB taxonomy): domain Archaea; phylum Nanobdellota; class Nanobdellia; order Woesearchaeales; family GW2011-AR4; genus JACPJP01. The sequence continues at coordinate 1,130 of CAYXMT010000037.1, forward strand.
TAAAATATCCATCAAGATTTTCAAACCTTGAAGGTATTATAGCAGTATCTGGAGGCAGGGGTATATTTTGAGAAGGTGGTAAATCTGAGAAACTTGAAGCCGTTGAATCAATGGTAATGGTATGATTTGGACCGTCACCACTTCCATCATATTTGCTTACAGCATATGCACCACCTGCGATGGAGAGCAATAATATTCCAGTAGCAATACCAATCACTAACGGTTTTCTATAAAGGGGTACATTTAAAGAATCAGATTTTTGTTTCGGATATAACTGGGTTCTATAATCTACAATGGATTCTGGTGTGGCAGATAGTCTTGCAGCTAAATCTGAGTCTGACATTTTAGGATTACTATTGACGACTCTTCTTTGTTTTTTGGTTAGTCCTTTTCTATTTTGGCCCATCTTCTTTTAATCTCCCTATTATTAAACAAAAGGGTTATAATTAATAATTAATGGTACAGTAAAGAATTATCAATTTATAAATGTTACTATTATACAGTAACTTCTATTTTATTAATTATCTTTAAACAATCCAATGCTTTTCCCAGCATCCAACCAGCCAAAAGCATAATTCAAGGCTCCAAAAGCGCTTGCTTTGTCATCTTTTTCTTTGAAATATTTAGCGTCTTTGTAATATCTTTTAGCTGTATCTACAAAATGCAGAGCTTTTGAATAGTTTTTATCATCTTTAGAAACAATTATCTTTAATTCTTTCAAAGCCTTTTCAGTAACTTTGAATTCTCTTTCTAAGCGCTCATCAGTTAGAGTGTCCATTTTGATTAAGAATTAATATAACAATTATTTCACTAATTTTCTCAGCTCTTTCCCTTTTTCTAAACCGAGGTCAACCATCTTTTCAACGTCTTCTACAGATAAAGGAACATCTCCGCCTTTCTGCATTGCGCATAGTGTTCCATCACTTAAACTAGCGACAGAAAGCCTTGCATCGGTAGCTTGCTCTTCATCAGAATCAGGGTCAACAATAAATTTGTCTCCAATCTTAATTACTGTAACTGAAAGAGGAGTATCTTTTAGATCAATACCTTTATTTGTTTTCTTCTTGTAATCAATCTTACCATCTTTATATTCCGGAAATTTCATATTTTTCATAGCGGCAATTGCGCCCAAAGAAGATGCATCAAATAAATTCCCTGCATCATTTATGGTAACAATATCTACTATAATCATCCATATTTTCTCTCCTTCTTTTATGCATAATTTCTTGAAATCTAAACATTTGCTTTCTCTAATTCCTCTGTCAACAACTCTTGCAAGCTCCACTGCCTGTATGCTTGGCGGACCTTGCTCAAAGTTAGGGCTGGATAAAGGCAATAGCTCTGCTCCTACCATGATAGAACCTTCATTAGGCGTATCAGGATAAGGCTCCATGACTTCTACTTTAATTCCCACCATAATTTCAGTTTGGCCAATTGTAACTCTAGCAGAACCTTCTGCATTAGGAGTAACATCAGTCTCTACCTTAACAGGCCTGTATTCTGTCAATTTCCTTCCGTCTAGCCTGGTATCTGACCCAAAGAGCTTAATTATATGTTCCCTTAGTTCATTACTCATTTTGACGCCCCATACCTATCTTTTAAGGCTTTTTTTTGAACTTCATAAATATCCTTGCAAACTTTCTTTCCCATTTCCAAAACTTTCTTAAGATCATCTTTTGATACTAAGCCATCCATCTGCAGCAAAGTTATCTTATCCTGATTAGGCATCATAGCTATGGGAATGTCAGCTACTGGACCGTCTTCGTATGATTCTTCATTGTAATCCAGATCGACAACAAGTTTATCATCAATGCGTCCAACAGAAACTGCTGCAACAAGGTCTTTCATAGCCAAACCAGCATCAGCTAAAGCCATTGATGCTGCGCATATTCCAGCGCATCTTGAACCGGCTTCTGTTTGAGGCAACTCAATAAAAACATCAACTACAGAGTTAGGATATTCCTTTAAATCAAGAACTGGCAATAATGCTTCCTTTGTTACAAAGGAAATTTCTTTTGACCTTCTGCTGCTACCAGGCCTTACTCTGTCTCCTGATGAAGAAAATGGCATCATGTTGTAATTGCATCTTAAAATTCCCTTAGATGGGTCCTGTAAAAATTTAGGATGCAGGTTTTTTGGACCGTAAACAGCTGCATAAGCTGCAGTATTTCCTATCTTGAAGTAAGCAGAGCCGTCTGCATTTGGTATGACTCCTACTTTTGCCTCCATCTTCCTGGTTTCGTCAAATTTCCTTCCGTCTACTCTTTCTTTGTATGTCATTTTTTTCAATTAGTTTTTGGTTCAGGTTTATCATTATTGTCAACTGCGAATTTTGGCTTGTTTTTTTCCAAAAATTCTTTTATTTTGTCGGTCAATCCTGATAAATGGCTTTCTTCCTCAATCTTCCTTATGCTTTTAACTGCAAGCAGCTCACCTTCAGGAGGTCCATTTATCCATATCAATCCATTCTGGCCAACTGTAATATTACATTTTGTAGCATCCTTAATCATTGAAACCATGCTGCCTTGTTTTCCTACTATTCTTGGGACTTTATTGCTTGAAACATTTATTATTCTGCCCCCTTTTAGTTTTTGCAGACCCATGCCTTTCATTGTGACATCAACAAGTTTTTGAGAAGTTACCTGCACTATCTTGCATGAAACATAATCATCAATATCATAGAATTTTGTAAGGTCAGCTCCACGATTAATGAATTGCGATGTTGCTTCTTTCATGGAAAGCATTGCAGAATAAGGGCTATTTGTCTCTAAGCGCCAGCCGCTCATAGCGACATCAATAACTTTCCCTATTATTGTATCATATTTTTTTGGATTGTATCTTCCGGACAAAGGAATTAGCTTTATGGTTCTTCCGTCTAACTGTACTAAACCCAGACGTGCGGCAATAATATTCTCTCCTTCCCTGTAAGTTCCAATACCTGGAAAGCTGTCCATGCCTACCGCTAATATTTCTCCTGGAACTGAAATGTCCTTGTCTTTTACGTTAATTTTGCTCATCTTGTTTTCAAAACTTTTGCCTCAACTTCACCATGGCAGATGTTGTTGATTTTTTCATAAAATTCACTTTCCATGCCGCCAGGCATTTCAATGACTCCGACCCAGTAGCCGTCGTTCTGCCACTCTTCTCTTAAAATGGTGCCGTAATTTCTTACAGTCGAATATGCTTTTCCGGCATAATCAGGTCCTATCTTGACCGCAATCTCTTTTATCTCAAATTTTATCGGGATTATTATTTTTAATTTTTTTAATACGTCCTGCAACTGTTCTTCCACAGATGCGAACTCGTCAACATGAAATTTTATCTCTTCAAATGCGTTTTCTATCCTTGTTACAGGATGAGGTGCATGAGTTGTAGGGTCAACACCATTCCTATGGATCAGGTTTATGATCTGTTTCTTTTTAGTCTCTCTTAAACTGTTCCTGTACTCAGACGTTAACTGTATTTCGCCTTTTTTTATTATCTGTTTTGCAACTTCTTCTGCATCTGATGTCTGAAAAATCTGGTTCATGGCAGTTTCTGATGCTTCTAAACCCTTTTTTGCATCTGAAAAAATTTTCATTGCAGCAAGAACATCTTTCATATCAACATTCTTGTTTTCCCTTACTGCTAATGCATTATTGCAATCCACTAAAATTTCAAAATTCTGTCCATGTGTCTTTAACTTTGCAATAACTGCATCTTCTACAGTCACCATTTTTTTTACTTTTTCTTCTTTTCTTTTATATCTTTAACATCAGCAGCAGTTTTTTCTATCTTTTCTTTAGAAAATTTTTTGAATTTTTTTTCTTTAATATTAATATATGCTGCGTCTATCCTTTCAATCTTAAAATTCTCCCCAAGGACTTTCTTTAAAGCTCTTAATGATAGCTTAAGGGCATCCTCTATTGTTAATTCCGGCTTGTACTCCTTATGCAGAATTTCCTCTACCTCAACTTCTCCTTCTCCAATAGCTGTTGCTCTGTACTGGAAGAATATTCCTGTAGGGTCTGTCTCATAAAGTCTGGGTGTGTGGTTATCAATACCGCCAACTAGTACAGAAACTCCAAAAGGTCTTAGGCCTCCGCTTTGAGTGCATACCTGCTTTAAATCACAAATATCCTTGACTATTGTCAGGGTGTCTATAGGACTGTCATAAGTAATTGTATACTGCTGTGCTTTTAACTGGGCTCGTTCTATTAAAACCCGGGCATCTGACAAAATTCCTGAAGCAGTTGCGCCAATGTGCTCATCTATCTGCCATATTTTCTCGACAGCCTCTGGCACCACTAAACTGTCTATTACTCTTTTGTCTGTTACAAACAATATGCCGTCAGAGCATACCATTGCTATAGCTGTTGAACCTTGTCTTACTGTTTTTTTTGCATATTCTACCTGTAAAAGTCTTCCGTCAGGGCTGAACATAGTTATAGCCCTATCATAACCCATCATTTGATGCATTGGTTGCATATTTTCGCCTTTTGCCATTTTTCATACACCTTATTTTGCAGGATTTAAATACTTTTGCTGCAATTTCTTTAAAATTCCTGAAGCGCCTACGCTCTTCACAATAACTTCCTTGCCTTCCATATTTTTTACAAAAATTAATGATGCCTTTAAATCGTCAACATGCTTGTTGTTTACTCTCATAATTCCTCTTTGCATCTCTTCATTCCACTTGTCATTTAATGGTATCATTCCGGCTTTTGCCATACCTAGATCTCCTAAAAATTCATTTGATGCATCCAAAATTGCCTTGCTAACATGAACAGCATCATTAAACCTATGATTGGACATGACTTCATAAGCCAAATATCTTTTCTTTTCCCTTAAGCTCGGCAATAAGGGTTTTATTTTCGCTTTTGCCATTGTAAAATTGAGAAAATAGATTTTATGCTTCTCCTTTTCTCTCACAGAAAAAGGATAGTATGTTAGTATTTAAAAGTTTTGGAAAAATTTAATGACAACATTTAAATCAGTAAAACCAAGTGAATAAAGAACATTCTAAATCATTAATACAATTTACTTAAATATTCCATATTTATTCTTTTTACATTAATTTCAGATTCACTGTTTGCTGTAGAATACCATCAAGTATACCACAAAGTTTATTAATAAAAAAATAAGTATATGAAAAACAGATAATTAGGATGGTTAGTAAGAAAAAAAGAGGAGAAAAAAAGAGAGAATTGTTTACTTTTAATAATGCAATTATTCTATTTGTAATACTAATATTGTTTGTAATACTGAAAGCAGTTTTTGTTCCTCCTAGTGGTTTATTGGAAGAAGCAAAATCTGATTTAACAGAAGAAGCTGAAATTGTACTGGATAAGCTTACTGACGATTCTGTTGAAGTGGGTTTGCTAAACTCAGATGAGCTTATAGAGGAAAAAGTTGAAAACATAGAAAACATGGATTATGAGGAAGTAAAAAATATTCTTGGAGTGGACAGTGATTTTTGCATCTTTTTCGAAGATACGAACGGAGGGGTAGTAGAAATAGACGGCATGACTACAGGTATAGGCTCTGATAAAATCTCAATTAATGGAAATCCTTGCGGATAGCATATTCAAAATGAAACATTCCCAGGCATGGTCAATGGATATAATGATAGCACTTGTAATATTTATAGGCGTAATTTTTGTTTTTTATAGTATTCTTAGCACTAATGGAGACAACAAGATTAAGGAGCTGAAAGACGATGCTTTAATCGTAGCAGAGAATATAAACATAACAAAGAATATAAGCCAGATTGAGGAATTACTTGGGGAAGATTATTTGGAACTAAAGAAGAAGTTAAGGGTTAAAAATGAATTTTGCATCTTTTTGGAGGATGAAGAAGGAAATGTAATATATTTAAGTCAAGACAGACCGGGTATAGGCTCAGGAAAAATTAAGA
>CAYXMT010000038.1:0-6965 GCA_964466175.1 uncultured Methanosarcinales archaeon
GGAACTCATACTATTAAAATAAGCGTTAATGATACTTTAGGAAATATCAGGAATACTAGTTGGATAACATTTACTCAAACTGGTCCAGTAATACTAAGTGAAATAAATATTAGTCTTAATACTTTTATGTCTGATATAAATCCAGGAATTACATTCAATACCTCTATTAGGCTGAAAGACAATGGAAATTACATTGATTTTTCCAATACTACTGGAGTAGATGGAGCAACATTTGAGATATTATTGAACTTGAATTCGTCTAGCGAAAATGATAATATAAATGTAACCCTAACAGAAATAAATGGCTCTGGTGCAAATTGGGATATGATAAACTTCTCTGTTTTAATAAATGAGACAAAGATTGAAGCAGGAATTGAGGATAACTTTACAATTGATATCTTTGGTTTTGTGTGGTTTAATGGAAGCGTTGATGAATTCCTTACAAATGAGAATGATTACTATGGAACTGTATTATTACCCTTTAACATATCTGGAAATAGAGCTTTAGCACAAGAAATATGGTGGTTCCCAGAATCAAGTGATTTGAGTAGTAGGACTAATGTAAGCCAGTGTACAACAGCATTTACAAGAACAACTACCACTCCTTGTTGGAATTATAGTAGTACGGGTAAAACTTTGGTATCTGTGCCACACTTCTCAGGTGTAGGTGGCGGTAATGATTCAAGACCACCTACCGTGTCGGTAAATAGTCCAGCAACGACACAGAGGGTAAGTGGATTTGTCCCGAATGTAACTGTAAGTTCTGATGCAGTTAGTTGTCAATATGTACTCAACGAGACAGATTCATCAGCTTCAAGTAATGTATCAAGTAGGGTAACTGCTGGTGTAGTTGATAATAATAATGTTTGTACATGGAGTGAGATTAGGTTTAAGGATAATGATTATAACATAACTTATAATGTAACAGATGCAAGTGGAAATATTAATCTAACAGTTCGAACTTTTACAATAACAGATGGTACATCACCAGACAGCGGAACAAGCGTAAGTGATAGTACAACCACAACAAGCGCTACAGTAACAATATCTGGAGTAAATGAATCTGTAAATGCTACGGTAGCATATAATACTGTAAATACTTCATTCCCAACTACAGCTACACAGACATCATTTTCAAAATCACCTAGTGTTACAATATCTGGATTGTCAGAGGATACAGTCTATTATTATAATGTAACATTATATGATTATAATGGCAATTCTGTTTTCAATAGCACTGTATTTACCTTTACAACAGACTCAGTAGCAGCAGATGATTCCTCAGATGATTCATCTAGCGGCGGAGGAGGAGGCGCAACAACAACAGCTACAAGTACAGTTGCAGAATCAAAAGCACAGGTTTGGAGTTCTGTACCTACCGGATCATCTATAAGCCTTAATGTTGATAAAGCAGGAATAGCAATAACCAGTGTTGCTGTTAATGATGTAAAATCAGAACTTAAGAATGTTGACCTAGAGGTTGCTTCCTTAACAGCAAACCCTGTTTCAGCAGATGCAGCAGCAAAAGTTTACCAATATTTGAGAATCACTAAGAAGAATATAGCAGATACTGATGCAGGCAGCTTTAAGATAGGCTTTAGAGTTACAAAAGCATGGCTGACAGAGAATGGATTAGCATCAGGAGATGTATCTTTGTATAGGTATAAGAGTGGCTGGAATGAATTAACTACAAGAGTAGCAGGAACAGACAGCACTTATGTTAACTATGAGGCAGATACGCCCGGATTCAGCTCATTTGCTGTTGGTGTAAAGAGCGGTGCTGAAGTTGTGGATGATGTTTCAGATGAAGTCACTGATGACGTTCCAGGAGAGGTTGCAGCACCAGATGAAGTTGAAGCACCTAAAGCAATAGAAGGACCTGGAAAAGCTCCTGTAGCATGGATAATAGCAGCTGTAGTCATTATACTTGGAATAATACTGTTAGTTGCTTTCCAGAAGAAGAAACAGTAAGGCTTAGATTTAATTTCTTTTTATTTTAATTAATTATTCACATTAAATTTAGTTCTATGCTCTTCTAATTATTTTTTGCCTTCTTTTTGTCAACAATTATTTGTTATTGTATGCGATTAGATTATGTTTCCAGCCCAATAAAAGCCAAATAAAGAGAGATTATTATTAATTCTAGGGAAAATGTTAAAACAAATAAAAATGTGAGAATGAGGCAATATTTTGATGTGTTAAGACTTTATTAGTTAGTTATATTTGTAACATTTAAACCCAAATCTACACATGCAACACCAGCTGGTAGTGTACATTTGGCAGGCAAGAACTTATCAGGGCTCATAACACCAAAATAAGCCAAAGCTCCTATTGCAACAAGAACAACTAAAATAGCCCAGCCATAGGTCATCAAGAACTCCATAGCTGCCTGAGATTTCTTGCTTTTAATTATTATAATTTTCATTATATGCACCTCATTTTTGTTAAGTAGTAAACTTATCACATTATCGAACAACTGATATTTAAACTTAACGAAAATTTTGAGAAGTTTAAATCTTATTATACGAAAATTGTAATAAAACTCCCTAAAACTTTGTCTGCAATAAAAAAAAGAGTTATTGTTACAACTATGAAAATTGGGATGTACTTGAGTCCAAGCTTGGCATTCCCTTTCTGGATTGTGGATATTATTGTTGCAGAGAAGACTGATGTTATTATCAGGGACACTGGTTATTGCTATAACAATAAAAATATTTATAAATAACCATGTTTACTGATACTATATGCCAACCAATAATGAAAACGAAATAACTGCATGACTTATTCTTGTTTTAGTTAGATATACATATATTCTTTTGAGGTTAAAATGCAGATAACTGAAAAACAAAAGTACCAACTGAAAAAATTCATTAAGGAATTAGAGGAACATAGGGGCAGGCATACAGAGCTTGTATCAGTCTATATCCCCGAAGACTATGATATTGTTAAGGTCATTAATCATCTGGAGCAGGAAAAAGGCACGGCTACTAATATCAAATCTGCTTCAACAAGGAAGAATGTAATTGATTCTCTGGAGAAGATGACTCAGCATCTTAGGCTGTACAAAAGAACTCCTGAGAATGGTTTAGCGGTTTTTTCAGGAAACGTTGCAAAAAGGGAAGGCCAGCAGGATTTCCAGGTTTGGAGTATTGAACCTCCGCTGCCATTAAAGACCAGGATGTATAGATGTGACAAGGAATTTGTTCTTGAATTATTGAGAGACATGCTTGAGATTAAAGAAGTCTATGGGCTGGTTATTGTTGACAGGAGGGATGCAAATGTAGCATACCTTAAGGGCAAGACGATAGTACCTTTACTGAAAACACATTCTGAAGTTCCTGGGAAAAGTCGCGCCGGAGGCCAGAGCGCAGCTCGCTTCGAAAGATTACGAGAAGGAGCAAAAAAAGACCATTTTAAGAAAGTTGCAGAGTATCTTAAAGAGCAGTTCTTAGGCAACAAAAACCTTAAGGGGATTATTGTAGGGGGGCCAGGACCAACGAAATATGATTTTATAGATTCTGGCTATATAACAACAGAAGTTAAGAATAAAATAATAGCTGTTAAGGACTTAAGCTATACTGGAGAGTTTGGTCTAAAGGAACTGGTCGAGAAAAGTGAGGATGTACTGGCAAAAGAGGAGATTATCACAGAGAAAAAAATTATGGAGAAATTCTTTGAGCTGTTGTCAACAAAACCCGGTATGGTGTCTTATGGTATTGAAGAGGTAATGAAGAATCTGAAATTGGGCGCTGTAGATGCAATATTGTTGTCGGAGAAGTTGGATGATAAGAAAATGGATGAATTTGAAAATGAGGCAAAGCTTGTAGGTACAGATATCAAAATCATTTCCATTGAAACCACGGAAGGAGTCCAGTTAAGGGATATGGGAAAAGTTGCGGCTATTTTGAGATATGAGGTGCATTCTTAGACCTAATAATTAAAAGAATAAATATTGAAAATGAAACTATTGGAACAGGCATTCAATGAACTACTCCTGGAAAAAAATCCCGAGAATTACAAATTCAAAATAAAATATACAGATAAATTCAAGCCCTACAATGCCAATGTAAGGTACATTGGAAATTCTTTTTGTTTTAACTTAAGCAAGAAATGGAGGAAAGTTAGCAAAGAAATACAGATTGGGCTTATACAGGGGCTGATGCTCAAGATTTTTAAAGAGAAAAGGAAAACAACAAGCATTGATTTGTACAATAGTTTTATGAGAAATCTGCATATAAGCATTCCAAAAATTAATAGCGACCCCATATTGGAGGAATCATTCAATAAGGTCAATGAAAAATATTTTTTTGGTCTGATAGAGAAGACAAATTTAACTTGGCATAATTCTATAAGGAGGTTGGGATCATATGAGTACGGAACAGATACAGTATCTATAAGCAAGGTTCTTGAAACTGACATGGAACTGTTGGATTATGTAATGTACCATGAGATACTGCATAAAAAGCATAAATTCTACAGCAAGAATGGAAGAACCCATCATCACACCAGAGAGTTCAGGGAATCTGAAAGAAAATTTGAAAATTCTGAAGAGATGGAAGAAAAGATTAAGGGATTGGTGAAGTATAAACGAAGGAAAAGGTTCGGTTGGTTTTGATATTCAAAACCAGTTGAAAATATCCTATTTTCCAGGTATTTGAAAAAGCTTTGCTTTTTCAAAACCAGCGAAAACCAACAGATAAACTGATTCGGTTTTTTGGGCTTTGAAATCTACGATTTCAAAACCTTTAAATATAACCCTCATTTACAAATTATTATTTGAAAGGGTGGTTTAAAGATGAGTTCAAGATTACTTCCGTTGGCAGCAATGGAGAAAATACTTAAGCAAAACGGGGCAGATAGGGTATCAGACAAGGCAAAAGTTGCTTTAAAGAACACTATGGAAGATCTTGCAGACCAGATAGCTACGAAAGCTGTTAATCTTGCAAAACACGCTGGTAGAGTCACAGTAAAAGCTAGTGATGTTAAACTTGCAGCAAAAAGTTAATATAAACATTTATAAATCTTAATCTAAATCTTTTGTTAATTGAGAGGTAATTGAGGATTTTATGGCAACAAAAATGCAAAGCGTAGGCGGTTTACAAAAAGGCAGCTATGTTATTTTGGAAGGTGCTGCATGCAAAGTTTCAGATATGTCAGTTTCACGGCCTGGAAAACATGGCCATGCAAAAGTAAGGCTAACAGCAGTTGGGCTTGTAGATGGGAAAAAAAGAATTGTTGTAATGCCTGGCCACGATAATGTAGATGTTCCTATAGTTGAGAAAAAATCAGCCCAGGTGCTATCTATACAAGGCAGTACAGCAAATGTAATGGATTCTGAAAGCTATGAAACATTTGATTTAAGCATTCCAGAAGAGTTTAAAGGAGAGGTTGTTGAAGGCGTAAATGTCATGTATTGGGTAATTTTGAATGATAAGGTAATGAAACAGGTGAAAACTCAGTAAAAATGGTCAAACAAAAAAAATCAGAGATTTTTAAGCTTAACCAAAAAAACACTAGAGGTGTTTGTTTTGGTTAAGTTCCCAGAGGCGCAGGCAAGGAAATTCAGCAAGATATTTGTATGCAAGAAATGCAGCACTAAGATCAGGACCCAGAATATAAAAATAATCCAGGGCAAGGTCAAGTGCAGAAGATGCCAGAGCAAAAAGTTCAGGTCAGTCAGGAAAAAATAAAATGCCTCAAGATTACCAAACAATTTCTGTTATTCTGTTTTATTCTTTGGTTTTTCTGGTTGTTTATCTTAACAGGAAGAAGTTTGAGATCCATGGGAAATTCATATATCTTTACAGGACAAAAGTAGGGCTTAAATTTATGAATTGGATGGCTAGTAAGGCCAGAAGACCAATAAAATTTGCTGCATATGCGGGAATTATAATAGGATTTCTAGGAATGATTTTTACATTAGTCATGATTCTGTCTTTGACATATGGGCTTATTTTGGACAAGCCCGGATCAGGAGGCGCAAGCCCAGTTATTCCGGGTTTGCCGATTGCAGGCACGGATTTAGTATTTCCTCTGATAACCGGATGGATTGTCTTATTCCTGATAATTGCAATCCACGAATCTTCCCATGGCATTGTGGCAAGCGCACACAAAATTAAGATTAAAAATTCCGGCATGGCTTTCTTTGGGCCAATATTGGGGGCTTTTGTCGAGCCTGATGAAAAAATGCTTGTAAAACAAAAAGATTTAGTGCAACATTCTGTATTTGCAGCTGGACCATTTTCAAATTTCTTGACAGTAATAGTTGTTGTCCTGGTAAGTTCTATAATCCTAAACCCTCTTGCGAATGCTATATCTATATCTACAGGAGTTGTTGTATATTCCCAGCCAGGGTTGCCTGCAGAAAAGGCAGGTATTGAAAATAATACAGTTATTGTTGGGATTGATGATGAGAAGGTTGATACAATAGATGATTTTCGAAGAATTATGGGGGCTATTGGGCCAAATAGAAATATTGGGCTAAAATCTGATGATAAAACATATATGGTTACAACAACAGAGAATCCTGATGACCCATCTGAAGGCTATCTTGGAGTATGGATTTTGGGAGAACGGTCGAAGTTGAAAAACGATAGTTTCCTAAACCGGATATTCCTTAAAATTATAGATTGGTTTAAGCAGATGTTCGGATGGCTTGGATTCCTTAGCCTTAATATTGGGCTGATTAATTTACTGCCGATATTTATTACAGACGGCGCAAGAATGCTGAAACTTTTTTTTGACAGGATTATTCCTGATAAGAACAAAAGCATGTCTTTGTGGATGTTTTTTAATTGGGTATCAGTGTTTTCCCTTTTGATACTTGTCTTTTTGCCATTCTTTAGGTGGTTATCAACAATTTTGACAAATGTATTAATATAGCTGTTATAATATTTCTTAAGAAATTGGAAAAATAACAATATTTATAAAAAATAAATAAACAAATAATAATATGGCTACGGTTT
>CAYXMT010000039.1:0-6784 GCA_964466175.1 uncultured Methanosarcinales archaeon
GATTCAATCTGACTACCATCTCAATAGTATGATACCATATATCCTGTGGGATTTTAGTAACATAAAAATAATCATTATCAGAAAATAGTTGATTTAAACTGCTCAAGGGATAAGGCCTGTTATATGCTACTAATCCTACTTCGTTAGATCTTTTTTTTGCTAAAAGTCCTAAACTTATAATTAGGCACATATGTTCACCTACTACATAAGGTATGGAACTTCTGACTATACCGTCCATATCTGCAGTCTTTGCATCTTTTGAAGCAAACATTAATACTGCCTTTCTTAATACTTCCCTGATTCTTTTCGCTAAAATCCTATGCCGCTCGGTAAATTCCCTTTCCCTATAATTTGCAAGGCCTTCCTCTCGGCATTTTGTAATAAAATTACTAAGCATTGTTAAATGAAAATTAGTTGTAAGATCAATTGTTTCATTCCCTCTTCCTAATAGTCTTTTTGGGACATGTTCTAATAAAGCAGTTTCCTCACGACGAACAACATTCATCATTATCGCATCGTTTACCAAATTTGGCATCTCCAGATAATGAAAGATTTCATGAGCAATAGATTTAAGTATTTGTTGTGCCTGATACTTTTTTTTCATAATAAATTCTTGTATTGCTTTGACAATTGATTCAAGGCCTAAACCCATTAATAATTTGGAATATTCATGCTGTATAGAATTCCCCAGATCAAAGTCTGCAAGAGTTATATCACCTTTCGGACTAATCTTCAACTGTATACCTTCAAGCTTCCCTTCAACTTCCTGAATTAATCTATCCTTTTCAAAAGCATAGATAATAGTACGAAGTACTACACTCTTGAATCTCTTCCTAAACTGTTTCATATCCATGCCTAATTGATTATGTACCATCCCAAGGCATTCTGAAAATTTGGAAGGATCAAAGAATATTCTTAATCTTACAGGAGCAGAGCCTATCCTTATATGTCCTATATAGACTTCATAAGGTTTCATAAACTTATTCAGTTAATTTATATTTATAAGTTTATTGCTAATGTTTCTTCATATCAGGAATAAATTTAGTTTATTCAAACAGAAAACTTTATTAATCATAAGTCAGAGGAGGTATATAATGGGATTTTTAGAAAGATTGGGTAGAAGGAAGGAAGGTCCTGTAGAAAGAATAATTAGGATTAATCAAAAGATAAAGTTTATTGAAGTTGAGATAGACGGGAATAACGATAGAGAAAGACGTATAACGGACTTTGCAGGGAAATTAGCAAAAGCAGAAAAATCAGAACAAGAAGAAGCCGCAAAATTACGAGACCACATACAAGGGGAGACAAAATTAGGAGCTAGAGGTTATGAACAGGCTAGAAGAGATCAAGCAAAATATTCAGCACAGGCAGGACTATTTAGGGCACATCTCTCTGCGCATATAAAAGAATTTGGAGAAGTTAGTAAAATTGCCGAAAAGAGCATACAATTACAAGAAGAAATAAGAACTTTAGTTCAAGAAGCAGAGCAATTAGCAATAGGGCTTTTAAGAAACGGTGAAAGCCTACCACCACACTTAAATATCAAGAAATATAGCGATCTTGCTAAATTAAGTAGAGCTGCTGACCGTCCAGCAGCCTAGCTACTATTCTCAAAAATTTTATTTTAACCCAAACACTTATAAAACAGATTCAAATTCTTTTCATTGGTGATTATGGAATGGCATTTGACGAAAACTTAAACAAGGAATTGTTTTCAGAGACAAAAGAATTTGAGACATCCAGGATTAAAGTTGGTGTTTACTCGTATAATGACGGGGAAAAGAAACTGCAGATTTCCAGGGAGAATTTAAATCAGGAAAATGCGCAATGGAAGTTTTCCAAGCTGGGAAGAATGTTCAAGGACGAGGTAGAAGCGGTTATACCTATTATGAAGAAATGTTTAGAGCATATGTGATTCCTAATGAGTCAAGCTCTTATTCTTGCTGCTGGATTGCCTGGAACTGGAAAGACAGAAAGTTCCCAATATCTTGAAGGGAGATTAAATCTTAAGAGAAGGTATAGGGAGTTTATTAGAACTTATCAAAAAAGGGATTTGTCGCAATATATAGAGCTACTAGGAGAGATATATGACTCTTCTCCTAACTTTAGAGGCTTTATTGAAAGAAATGTACAAAGAATAAATAGATGATTTTTATTAATCGGTGGTGGATTGGCTACTCTAAGAATTCATCTTCCATTAACCTTTCATTAATTTCTCCTCTTAGGTTTTCAGTCATTAATTCTTTGGCTTCATCTTTTTTGTAGTTTCCTAAAAGCCATGCAAGTTTTACAAAAGCTGTTTCAGGGAGCATGTCCTTGCAGTAAATAACTCCTGATTTAGACAGATTAATAGCTGCTGTATAAACATGAGGGTGATTGCTGCCAAAGATGCATTGGGAAGTCATTGCTACAACTGTTCCTGATTTAATTAATGATTTTATTGAATCCAGAATATTAAGGTGCAAGCTATTTGGCGGGTCAACAGGAGCATGTCCCATACCTGTTCCTTCAATTACTAAACCCTTATAGCCTTTGAAAAAATCAAATTGCTGCTTGAACATGTTTGGATGGCATTTAATCAATCCAACTTTATCCTCAAATTTGTCTTTTGCAATAAACTTTTTATCAGTCTTTTTTTGATAATCTTTTTTTACAAATTCAATTTTTCTTGTATCGTAATTTATTCTTGCTATTATTGTGTCATTTACAACTTTAAATGCATCTCTTCTGGAAGTGTGCAGTTTTCTTGTTTTAGTGGCAGGCATTATTGCGCAATTATTATCTCCAGTTGATTCGTGCATGCATATTGCTACACCGATAAAATCTGTTTTTGCTATAAATTCAGAAGCACATACAAGATTCATTGCTGCATCACTTGAACCTCTATCTGAAGACCTTTGGGCACCAACTAAAATAACCGGTATGTTTATGTTTTCCAGTATGAATGACAGTGCTGCTGCACTATAACCTAGAGTGTCAGTACCATGAGTTATTATTATTCCGTCAGTGTTTTTTTGCAGCTCTTTTTTAACTGCATTTGCAATAGTTTTGTAATGCTCAAATCTCATATCCTCAGAAAACATCTGCTCAATAAGCTTGCTGTCAAAATTTGCTGTTTTTTTAATCTCCGGAAACATTTCTATTAACTCAGCAGGGCTGAATTGGGATATTACTCCTCCGGTTTCATAGTTTACCTTGCTGGCAATTGTTCCGCCTGTATGCAATATTGTTATTGTAGGTTTTTTGCTGTCTTTTTTTGCTTCTTTTTTAGTAACTGTTTCTTTTGATTTGTATTTTTCTGTAACTTTTATTTCCTTTACATTCTTTTTTTCTATTCCAATATTATATCCATTATCTAATTTGATTACTACAGAATCAGTTTCATTATTAGGCATTAGAATTCCTTCTTTAATCTCATCAGAAGTTACAACTTTAACTCTATCACCAGCTTTTGCTGTCATAAAGAAAATAGAAATAAATTGTTATTTAAATGTTATGGAAAAATAATCAATCAACCCATATAAACAGGTTTTTCTTTATTCATTTCCTTTACGCGGGCTGCGCTTAAACTGTTCCTTATTTCCTCATATACTTTTTGCACTTCTTCATCTACAGATGGAGGAACTTTTTCCAAAGCTTTTTTGAAATGATTCAAAGTAATTTCTTTTGCTTCAATATCTTCCCTTAAAGCCAGAATTGCAGCTTCCCTGCATACAGATTCAATATCTGCACCAACATAACCTTCTGTTTTTTCAGCAAGACCCAGAAGGAAGGCTTCTCCTTCGCTATCAATTTTGATTTTTTCAGCTTTGGATGGTTTTTCCGAATCTTCTTCTTGTAAATCTTCATCACTAGCCATTTTACTTGCAACATTGTTTCCTTTATTATTTTTTTCAGAATTGTTTACCTTTTTCCCGATGCCTTCCAAAGGCATCCCTTCTGTATGCACCTTGAATATTTCCAGCCTTGTCTTTTCATCTGGAGCAGGTGTTAAAATCATTCTGTCGAATCTTCCGGGCCTTAATAAAGCTGTATCGACAATATCCGGACGATTAGTAGCAGCAATAATCACAACATCATGCATTTCTTCCAAGCCATCAATTTCAGTAAGCATTTGGTTAACAACACGTTCAGAAACGTGGCTGTCAGAGTCTGCACCTCGCTTTGGAGCTAAACTGTCTATTTCATCAAAAAATATTATGCAAGGAGAAACTTGTCTGGCCTTTTTGAAAATTTCCCTTACTGCTTTCTCGCTTTCGCCTACCCATTTAGAAAGCAACTCTGGACCTTTAACTAAAATGAAGTTTGCCTGGCTTTCATTTGCAACTGCTTTTGCCAGTAATGTTTTTCCTGTTCCTGGAGCGCCGTAAAGCAGTATCCCCTTTGGAGGATTTACACCTAATCTTTTGAATGAATCAGGATGCTTTAATGGCCATTCCACTGCTTCTACCAATTCCTGCTTAACATTTTCTAAGCCGCCAATATCAACCCAGTTTATGTTTGGAATCTCTACTAAAACTTCTCTTAGTGCACTTGGTCTAACTACTTTCAAAGCTTCTTTGAAATCTTTTTGTTTTATTCTTAATTTTTCCAGAATATCTTTCGAAATTGGCTCTTCTTCCTGCAGTTTTAAGTCAGGAAAAATTCTCCTTAACACAATCATAGCTGCTTCTTTTGCTAAGGCAGCCAAATCAGCCCCTACAAAACCATGAGTTATATTAGAAAGCTCTTTTAAGTTAACATTTTTGCCAAGTGGCATGTTTCTTGTATGAATCTTCAGAATATTTAATCTTCCTTCTTTTCCAGGAACACCTATTTCGATCTCTCTGTCGAATCTGCCAGGTCTACGCAATGCAGGATCCAGTATATTAGGGACATTAGTTGCAGCAATAACAACAACTTTGCCCCTGCTCTTAAGACCATCCATTAATGCGAGTAATTGTGCTACTACACGCCTTTCAACCTCGCCTTTGATGTCCTCTCTTTTGCTTGCAATTGCATCTATTTCATCAATAAAAATTATGCTTGGTGCATTTTTCTCTGCTTCTTCAAACCTTTTCCTTAAATTTTCTTCACTCTGCCCGTAATACTTGCTCATGATTTCAGGGCCGTTGATCAAAATAAAATGAGAATTTGTTTCATTTGCAACTGCTTTTGCAAGTAATGTTTTTCCTGTTCCTGGAGCGCCATGCAGCAAAACTCCTTTTGGAGCTTCTATGCCCAACCTTTCAAAAATTTCAGGATGCTTTAATGGCAGTTCCACCATCTCCCTTACTTTTTTTACTTCTTCATTTAAGCCGCCTATGTCTTCATATGTTACTTCTGGGACAAGCTCTTCCTTGACTTCTACTGCTTCTGGATTGAATATGACCTCTGTCTGTTCAGTAATAAGAGTATGCTGCTTAGGGGCTGTATCAACAACAATGAACTTTATATCTCCAAATCCAAAACCCATTGAACTCTCATCTAACAGGCTAAAAACATCTTCATAGAATGGGCTTTCCATCATTGAAGACCTTCTTCTTCTTGTGCCGCCTAAAGAAACAATATCTCCTTTTGCTACTGCGCGGCCCAATAAACCCTGCTTGAATATCTCAGGAGAAGCTCTTATTACAATACCTTTTCTTGCAGGAGCAATAGTGACTTTTTTACCTTCTTTTACATCAGCTTTCCTTACTTTTATTATCTCTCCAATGCCTGTTTTTGAGTTTTTTCTTATTATACCATCCATCCTTACTATATTAAGACCTATATCACCAGGATAGGCTCTGTCTGCAATTGCAACTGTTTTTCTTTCTCCTTCCAACTCAACTATATCTCCTGGTCTTATAACTATATTATTCAAAAGACTTGAATCTATCCTTACTATGCCCTTGTTTACATCATCCTGTATGGCTTCTGCAACTTTTAGTTTTAGTTCTTTGTCTGGCATTTTTTATGAAAATTTGGAATAGTAGTAGTTTTATAAATGTTTTGGAAAACTTTGATTTCCATTGTTTCTGCTTAATAATAGCCTAGTCCCTTAATAATGTTACAACAAAAAATAAAACTCAATAAAATAAAATTCACGCAAAAATCAAAGATTTTCGGTGTCCTAGAAATATAAATCATTTCCATGATAATAAAAAATAATAATTATAAAAATTAGAATTAACCTTGTTTTTGCGCTGGTTGTGCAGGTTGCACTTTAGGCAATGGTATTGGCGGAGGCAAATTTATCTGCTCGCTTAAAATCAAAGCCTGTATATTGCATTTATTCAATGCTGTGTTCAAGATGCCAGGCATTATTTCCTTTGGCAGTTTCTTGTCCTTTTCCCATCCATCCAAAATCTCCTTTACCTTTTTTGAATCATCCATAAATAAAACATCGCCTGTAAATTTTATTGACCCGATATTTGGCTCGTATTTTGACACAAATTCAAATGTAAAAGCCAGAACTTTCTGCTTGTCATTTCCAATAGCCAGCTTTTTTTCCTCTACTTTGCTTATAGTAACATTATTGCTGACATTTATCTTGCCTTTTATCATATCTTTCTTTTCTGCTTCAAGTTTTGTAAAATTAAATCCAACTATTGTCATTTTACCACATCCTCACTATTTATTATGATTATTTTTGTTGTTTTATGCGATTATATAAAGTTTTTGAATTAAATAGGATTATCTTTGTTTTTGTCTCCTTCTTTTTTCTTTCTTCATCCTCTTACGCTGCCATTTCCATCTCATCTGTCCCTTTTTCTTCCATCTCCTAGAGCTTCTTTTCATGTTTTTACTTTCGCAACAAGAA
>CAYXMT010000040.1:0-6339 GCA_964466175.1 uncultured Methanosarcinales archaeon
TTACTGATATACAAAGGCGCTGGATAGCAGCAAAAGGAGTTCTTGGTTTGTAATTACAAAATTCGAATATCGTTTCTTATACTTTATGCCTATATTTTTTTCTGAAGTGATATATGTAATAACCCATTATAAGCAATAATGTTACTAAACTTATAATCGCTCCCTTCAAAAAAGAAGGCTCCTTGTATGTAAAGATTATTTGATTTTCATTTCCATTCAGATAAACTGAACTTATAACGCCATCAACTCTGTATATGTTTTTATTGTTCCCTTTTTCATCAATTGCTTTCCAGCCCTCATAAAATGAAAACTTTTCACTCATAACTAAAAATCCTGCTTTATTTTTTGTTTCTACGATAATTTTATTTGGAGTATACAAACTAATTTTAGCTTTATCTACATCAGAATAATCTTCATTTTTTTCAAGATTTAATAACAAACTATTTAATGTGTCTATAGATAAAGTAGATTCGCCGGCAATAACATCTGGAAGTAAATTTCCTCCGCCATTAACATAAGATGTTAATTTTAGATTTGATGAAGAGTCAATGGATCCTTGGGTAAGCACAATTATATCAAAATTATTTAAGAATTCACTATCATAATTATTTATCAATCCTTTTCCATGGACTACTACTGTAGTTGACGGATCAAAATTTTCATTTGCAATAATAAAATAAACTACCTGAAGAACAGAATCCTTATCTCCTACCACAAAAATGCTCTGTTCAACATTATAGGCTCTAGGGAGAAATTTCTCATTTTGATAAAGATAAGGCCCATCTGACTTTCTTGGCTGGCATATATCTGCCCCATTTTTGTAATACCCGCATTCCTCAAACTTATCTACAAGATTATAATCTTCTATATCTAATTCGCTTGTAGAAGTTATATATTTTGTATTTAGAATGCCATAGCCTTTCGCAGGATTTTGGTTTGCCTGGCTCAAGTATATTGGCAAATAATCGACAAGCCATATATTCTCAGTTCCAAAAACATCGTGAATTCCCAAAGTAACACTATAATGATCCGTACCCCAGTCTATTCCCTGTGTCTCAAAAATTCGGAATCTCAGTATATCCTCATCATCAGCAATATAGTTCAATACTTCATTTTTACTTAATTCATATTTTAGGTCAGTCATCATATTCAAAGTATTATTAAAAAAAGTCAAGTTTATCATTACAAGCAAAATAATTGAATAAATAATGAAGTTCCTAGTGTTATTCTTTAGTTTTTTAGTGACAGAAAGCAGGTACATGAATCCAAAACCAGTTAATACAGACAATATGAAATAAATTAATGCATAGCCTTTAAAGATTCCTTTAACCTGCTGAAACTGGGGTATGAATTTCCAGAATATGAAATAAAGAAATGAGCCTCGAAATATGAGTATAACAATAATCGTCAGGAGAATAAACAAAAGTACTTTTTTCTTTTTCACATAAAATAAGCTTCCAAACAAAAGCAGAAGCGGGATAAGTCCTAGACCTGTTGAGTTCCAATCTTGACGCGGTGTTTTAAAAATATGGGGATCAACAAACATAGTTTTGAAAGTTTGATAATTCAAATGTAATGTTCCCCCTACACTTTGTTCATATGAATAGCCTTGATTCCTCACCCCTATACTCATTAAATCAGAATTAGGCAATAAAAATACGGCAATCAAACCGAAAAATACTGGGATTACAATTATAGACATCCTTGCAATTTTAATTAAATTAGGCAATAATTTTCCTTGGGATATGTTAATAAAGTAGTATACTAATAAAAAATAAATATACAATATAGAAGTATAAAGGAAAAGTTGTGCTCCTCCTCCCAAAACCATAAAACTAAAAAATATTCCTATTCCTATGCTATATGCAATCCATTCTTTTTTTTCAAACGCCAAAAATGTAAACAGGAATATAAGAGGTATCCATGCATAAGGGTATAAAATGTTTGTCTGCCCCCAATTAAGTGTGGTTACTATAAACCCATTAAAAGTATACACAAATGATGCTACAAATGCTACAAGGTTTTTTTTTGAGAGATAATACATAAGAGAATACATAGCACCGGCAGCAATAACAAAATGAAGCAATATAGACCATTTTACACCAGCAAATACAGTAGGTGCAAATAGTATTAATGGCAGGTTAATATAAAAAAATACAGCTTGCGGTTTTGAATATATCGGAGTGCCTCCTAGCCTATAAGGGCTCCAGAATGGAAATTGTCCATATTCATCTATAGTTTTTCTTATTTCGAAAGGATAAATGGCCAGCAATGCCATTAAATCATTTGTATGAGTTCCGACTATTTCAGGTGCATCAGACCTTGCAGGCATTGTGTTGACATTAAAGTAAGAATAAAAATATAAGGATATAACTAAGAGTATTATAGCAAAATGGATTAATCTTTCTCTCCAAGATTTGTTAATCATTTTTTCGCAACAACAACTAAGTCACCAAAACAGTTTCTCCAAGGGAAATATACTTTACAACTTCTGAATCCATTACGCTTCATTATAATTTTAGCTTCTTTTTTTGATCGCAATCTGCTTATTTCATCAGGGTAAAATCTAAATTTCTTGCCAGATACAGCTTTTATCAGTTTTTCTATTGTCTTGTAAGCGAATCCTGTAGAACTATAAACTGGGGGCCAGAATAAAACTACATAAGATCCCTTTTTCAGTACTCTGACATATTCCTGCATTGCCATATCAATTTCTTTTTGCGTAAAATGTTCCATAACACCTAGATTCCATATACCATCAACACTATCCAGCTTAAAAGGCAACTTCAGCGTGTTTGCTTGGATGTAAAAGTCCAGATTTTTTACTTTCCTTGCCTCCTGTAACCCAACATTCGATAAATCAAGTGCTATTAGTTTTCTTTTATGTTTCTTAATCATGTAAGACGTTAGAGAGGAACCTGAACCGCACTCAACAAATAACCCCTCATTTGGGAAATATTTCTCGAAAAAGAACGATAAGGCATTTGACATGATATATTTTCTATAGAATTTAAATATCCTATTTACTGACAAAAATTCATTTGCCCAGTGTTTGTCCCATTCATTTGTATGCATATTCCACCTAAATTAAGATTAACTACAAACAAATATGAACAATTTATAAATCTTTTTCAAGAAATCCATAATATTATATCAAAAAAAGGTAAATTTATAAAACTCCAAAATAGCCCAAATACAATGGGGATATTAGTAACTGGTGGTGCAGAGTTCATAGGAAGCCATCTAGTAGATATATTTTAGCAAGACACAGGTAATAGTATATTTGTTTTTGACAATAAAAATACTGTAAAATTTCATAGTTCAGGTGGTAAAAATAAATTTTGATTTGGAAAAAATTATTTTGATTTTATTTTTTGCTATTTTTATATTTATAGGTCCTGGAGTTTTGTTTGACCATAAAATACAACATGATTTTCCTTATGCCTACGGTGCATCTGATGCATTTCAGCATCAAATAAGAGCTGAAGCAATCAAGGATGCGGGACATTTTAGGTATGACGCAGCGTACATAGTCAAGGGATTTAAAGATGTTGTTGGAACTTATCCTCCGGTAATCTACCATTTGGCTATATCATGGTCTTATGCATCAGGAGCAGAAACCTATGATGCAATATATTTTATAGCAGTATTTTTTGCCATAATTGCAAGTTTTGTGATGTATCTCATAATAAGAAACTTCAACAAAACAGTCGCTTTATTCTCGCTGCTTTTATCCATGCTAATCTTTTCCCACCCCCCATTAATGGGGTTTATGTGGGGGCACTGGCCTTCTATTTTATCGCAATCATTCCTTCTACTATTTTTCTGGGCTGTTATGAGAATGAATTTGGATAAATCATTCATCATTATATCGTTATCACTTTCAGCAATGGCCTTAACCCATATGCCACCGCTCATATTTGGTATGCTATTTTTAGTTTTATTTTTTGGTTTAAAGTTATTAGCAAAAAAACTAAATAAGAATGATATCAAAACCATGGGGATATCTGCAGGTATTTTTCTTGTGATATCTTTTTACTATGTTATAATATTTCTAAACACATGGTTTAAAGCACAGCCTTACTCATTTATTATCGAACCTGTCTGGAATGGAAATCCAGGATTTTATATAGCTGGATTTGGCCTATTAGCAATACCTTTAGGTTTTGGATTAATTCTTTCAATATCTAAGTTAAAAAATCTGCATGTTTCCTTAATTTTAGCTGTTTCAATGCTTATCGGCGGTTTCCTAAATTATGTAGGCTTTGGTTTCAGGTCTTTCCAGATAAGGTTCTTCTGGCCCATATATCTCTCTGTTTTTATAGGCTTGGGCATCTATATTCTCTTCAAATTCATAATAAAGAAGTGGAATTTTGTTTATACAGCTGCTATTCTGGTTATTCTTGCTGTACTGCTGACAGGGATAATAAAATTTCCGATATTGAAGCAGACAGATGTCCAGACCATACCCTCAATACCTTATCTCAACATAGCTACACATCAGGGAATAATGGACTCTTTCCATTGGGAATCTCTTAACTGGATCAGCGAGAATACAGAAACTAATGCCACAATTTATTTCTTTTATGGGGACATATACAACCAAGACGCTCTTCTAAGAAACTCGAAAAGAATCCACTATCAAGTTGATCCTGATGATTTTATAAAATATCTTCAAGAAAGAAAAATAAAAAAAGAGTATATAACTGAATTTCCAGGAGATGATGCGCAAACATTGACTTATAGAACCTCCTTTTTCAAGTTTATAAACCATTTAGCAACAATATCTTCCGAATACTCTTTTGGACCAAGAAATATATGTAATTTTGATTATTATGTGTTTGATAGGGCATCCAGGCAACCTGTACTGGCCCAATATAACCTCATTATAGCAAATGACCTCATTAAAAAAGATTTTATAAATCCTGTTTTTGAAAATCAGCTTGTTGTAATACTAAAAAATAACAATCCGGGGGGTGATTGCATTGAAGAAAGAAGTTTTTGAATTAGTCAAGAAAGAAGCGCAGTATATGGGAATATTGTTTTTATTAGCTCTGATAATATTTAAAATTGCATTTTATAAAGAAAATTTGGCTGTTTTATTCAGAAATGTTTTGTCATTGTTCTGGCTCTTTGTACTTCCAGGTTACTTCATACTGCTGTACTGGAGGGAAAAATTGGACTTTATGGAAAGGTTTATTGTCGGCATTATGATCTCAGCTGCTATAACAAGCATAGCCAGCTATTACATTGGCTTAATAGGGCTAAACCTAAAATACCATGCAATACTGCTGCCTTTAGTTTTGATTATAATTGGAATTGCAGCTGCTATAAGAAAGTAGGTTTATTTCTTCTTAAGCTTCTTTATCAGGTATGCTATAAAAATCAGCAGTATAAAAGTTACTGCAATTGCAATCCTAAAAGACATCATCAGCCCAAGCAAATACACTATGGATGGAAATATCCCAATACTTATGAAGAATGAAAAGACTATCTTTTCAGACATATCAAGCTCAAAGTTATTTAAGATCAGATAAAACACAAAAATATATCCAACCATGAGTCCTAGGGCTACCAACAGTCCGGTTATGCCTAATATGAAAAAGAATGCTGACGCTATTATTATGCCCAAAAATATTGAAAATTTTATATCATTGCTTATATTCATTTTTTGTATACTCTTATGTTATTTTTATTGTACAATCGCGTATAGTTTGCCAAAACAGACGATTCAAAGGTCTGCAGCTGTGCAATAGCGTTTTCATTGTTTAGCAATATAAAATCAGAGTAGTCTACTATGAAATAGTCCTTAGTCAGGTGCTCTACGAATAGATCATCATCCAAGGATATTGCAGGGAAGTAGCTAAAGGGCCTTTGGGAGATGGCTGCCATCCACCTTGACCTCTTGAATATTAGCGGGCCTATGATTGTTGCATTTTCATCAAGCTCTGTGTTTTCCATCAACCATTCGCTTACCTCAAACTGCGCGGAATTCATCCTTGATAGTCCACCATACGCATTTTTAAGGACCGGGTAGGCGCTTTTGCCGTTTATTGATATTGCAAGGAAAATGAAGACTATGGCCAAAGCGTACTTTATGTAGGTGTTATAATTCCTGGGAAGCTTTACAATTGAGGAAAGTGATAGCATACCTATTACTGTAAGCGGCGCGAATATATGCGCTGATGCTGACAAAGATCTATGCAAAAATATCATTGACCCAAAAAAATCCCTGTGCAATACCAGGTATAAGCTTACAACCCATGCTAACAAAAAAATATCTTTTCTTTCTCTTCTAAAGGCCAAAAATAATATTCCCAATACTATAAACGGCATTGT
>CAYXMT010000041.1:0-6117 GCA_964466175.1 uncultured Methanosarcinales archaeon
CTTGCATGGCTTAGTCGAATCCCAATAGCAGCAACCTCCCGCAGGATCAACAGGAATTCGTTCCAAATTCCCGAGCATTCAGCAAGCTGAATACAACAGGAATTGTTGTTTTTATATCCTTAGGATTTGCTTACGCTTTTTATTGGTCGCAATATGTTGCAATTGGCAGGGAAAATTAATTTCCCTATTGCACATTTACACATACTTGATAATAGTATCAAGCACAAGGATAATAAATTTCTGTAATTTTAGAATTTGAATATCTAAAATATAGACGGTGGTGATATCTTAATTGTAAATATCAGTTGTATTTAAAGGTTTCTATGGTTGACTCATAAAATTGGTGTTTATTTATAAAAAGATTTAAGAATGAGGCTTGATTTCAATTATTTATGACCTCCTATTCATATGAGTTAAAAATACCCCAGGAAAGGGTTGCAGTTCTAATAGGCAAAAATGGAGAGGTTAAGAAAAGTATAGAAGAAGAGACTAAAACAAAGTTAGATATTGACAGCAAGGAAGGGGATGTTTTTATTTCTGGTGATGATGCTTTAGGTTTGTATACTTGCAGAGAAGTTATAAAGGCAATTAGCCGCGGCTTTAATCCGGAGATTACAAAGTTATTGCTAAAGCAGGATTATGTTTTTGAAATGATTGACATAACTGAATATACTGGAAAATCAAAAAACACTTTGTTGAGATTAAAAGGAAGAGTTATAGGCAAAGAAGGCAGGTCAAGAAAATTAATAGAAGAGTTAGCAGAATCTTATATCTCAGTTTATGGAAAATCAATAGGCATTATAGGGACAGCTGAATCTGTTGCAATGGCAAAACGTGCAGTAGAAGCTTTGCTGAAGGGCAGCACGCATGCAAGCGTCTATAAATGGCTAGAACAAAAAAGAAGAGAAATGAAAAGGAAGAGAGCAATGGAGATGGTTTGATTAGTTCAAAAAATAAGAAACAAAGCAAAATCAAAATAAATTCTCAAAAACAATTAATTATATAAACAAGCGGTTATTGAAATTTATTTCAAATGGCAGAAGATACACCAATTGCATTGGAATTAGCGAAAAAACAAAGAGATATTTCTATTGCGAGTTTTTTTGAGAAGAACAGGCACTTGCTTGGTTTTGATAATCCCCGGAAAAGTTTATTGACGACAATAAAGGAAGCAGTGGATAATAGTTTGGATGCGTGTGAAGAAGCTAATGTTTTGCCGGAGATAAATGTTGAGCTCATAGAGCTGTCTGAAAATAAGTTTAGAGTTATTGTTGAAGATAACGGCCCTGGAATTGTAAAAAAACAAATTCCTAATATATTTGCTAAATTATTGTATGGAAGCAAATTCTTTAAGTTATCACAATCAAGAGGACAGCAAGGCATTGGCATAAGCGCTTCTGTTTTGTATGCCCAGCTTACCACAGGAAAGCCAGCAAGAATAACTTCCAGGATTGGTAAAAAGCATGATGCACTTTATTATGAGCTGCATATTGACACGCAAAACAATAAGCCGGAAATAATCAAAGAAGAAGTTGTAAAATGGGAAAAGGAGCATGGAACAAGGATAGAGATGGATTTGGAAGGGAGCTATCAAAAAGGAGACCAGAGTGTTGACCAATATCTAAAGCAAACTGCTATTGTAAATCCCCATGTGACTATTATTTACACTAATCCAAAAGCAGAGCAGATAATTTTTGCAAAAGCATCTGAACAGCTGCCTAAAAAACCTGTGGAAATAAAGCCGCACCCTTATGGTGTGGAAATAGGAATCTTATTGTCGATGCTTAAGATAACTGATGCCAGGACCCTGCAAAGTTTTCTTATGAATGAATTTTCTCGTGTAGGTTCTGGAACAGCTAAGCAGATTTGCGAGAATGCTGCTTTACTTCCAAAAACAAAACCAAAAGATGTAACCAGGGAGGCAGTTGAGAAATTAATTGAGGGTATTAAGAACACAAAAATAATTTCTCCTCCAGTAGACTGCATAAGCCCTATTGGGCAGGAACTGCTTGAGAAAGGTTTAAAGAAAGAAATAAATGCAGAATTTTATGCAGCTATTACAAGGCCCCCGAGTGTTTATCGTGGAAATCCATTTATTGTGGAAGCAGGCATTGCTTATGGCGGAGAACAAAATTCTGAAGGGAGCATGCATTTGTTAAGGTACGCTAATAGAGTTCCGCTACTGTATCAACAAGGCGCTTGTGCTGTCACTAGATCTGTTATTAATACTGTTTGGAGAAATTATGGCTTAAGCCAGAGCAGGGGAGCGCTGCCAGTCGGTCCTGTAACTTTAGTGGTACATATTGCTTCTGTGTGGGTCCCGTTTACATCAGAGAGTAAAGAGGCTATTGCACATTATCCAGAGATTGTCAAAGAGATTAAATTAGCTTTGCAGGATTGTGGAAGGAAACTTGCTAGCTATGTAGGCAAAAAAAGACGCATTCAATTTGAGGGCAAGAAAAGAGACTACATTAAGTTGTTTATACCTCATGTAGGGGAAGCATTAAAAGAATTGTTAAGCCTGAAAGCGGATGATGAAAAGAAAATTGAGAAATTGCTCACAGAGATTTTGGAAAAGAAAAGAGGAGAACTGGAAAACGTAGAGGCTAAAAATCTGGAATATGATGATGAGTTTGCAAAGATAGGTAAGGGAGATGTTGAGGAAAATGACGAAAGCAAAGAGTAATTCAGCTTTAAAGGAAATAGAAGATACAGCTAATGACGTATATTCCAAAATAAAAAAGAAGAAAGCTCCGGAGCTTAAGATGCCTTTAAGAGCTCTAAGCAATGTCAAGTATGATCCTAAGGATGGTTTTTTTGAACTGTTAGGGAAGATGAAAGAAAGAACGCTAACAGCTTCTACAATAAAAACGTTTGCCCAGACTCTGCGTATGATGTCCCATGCAAAAAACATCATTAAGGAAGATGACATAACAACTAAAAGAGAGATGTATTATATTTCTAAAAACTGGGCAGAAGCAGCTTTCAAAGAACAGCCAGAATCAGATACGGTTATGGATGACTTAGAAGCAATGATAATGGTTAATCGTGAGCAGCTTGGTTTTATTCCGGAAGAAAAAGGCGGAGAAATTGCAGGCAAGTTAATTGTTGTTGATAAAGACCCTGATACTGGCAAAGAAATAAAAATTGATTGTACGAAGTTTGGCTCTGGCGCTTACTCCATCCCCACATCAGTAGAGCATTTGAAGTTTGAGACCAATGCTAAATTCATCTTAGCTATTGAAACTGCAGGTATGTTTCAACGTTTGGTGAAGCATAATTATTGGAAAAAAGCAAACTGCATCTTAGTTTCTATGGGCGGGGTTCCTACTCGTGCTTTACGAAGATTTATCAGAAGGTTAAGTGATGCTAAAAAATTGCCTGTGTATGTGTTTACAGATGGAGATCCATACGGAATGGGTAATATATACAGGACTTTGAAAGTAGGTTCAGGGAATGCTGCACATATAAATGAATATTTTTGCGTGCCAAATGCTAAATTTATCGGGATAACACCTCAAGATATCATTGATTATAAATTACCTAGTCATCCTTTAAAAGATATTGACATAAAGAAAGTGAAGGATATGATAAAAAATGATCCATTTATAATTCATCATAAAGAATGGCAAAAAGCTTTAGCTCTATTAGCTAAGATGAAAGTTCGTGCAGAACAGCAAGCTTTGGCAAAATGGGGCTTAAATTATGTTATTGAAAAATATCTGCCTCAGAAACTTAAAGACCCTAAAACATGGCTGCCATGATTTTTTAGAAGGCTTCTTCTTTTATACATCATATTATATATAGTAGTCATAATTTTAATCATTTCTTAATATCTGAAATCTATTACTATTGTCCAATAGCAAAAGATTTATATACTAGAAGCGATTTCACAAGGTTTAGATAATTAAATTACGAGGTTAAACACAATGAAAATACTAAATGTTATGATTGGATTGTTTATGGTTCTGTTAATTGTGCCTATAGTTTTAGGTTCAACTGAATTTGGAAATGTTATTAAGGGTGGTGGAAAACTGATTATAACTGATGTCGATGTTAAGGTCGGAAGTAAGACTGATAAAAATATGGATTTTGGAGATAAAATAAAAGAAGAAGCAAAACCAGGCGATACTGTTAAATTTACTATACAAGCAGAAAATAATTTCACAGATGATGAAGGATTAGAAATAGAAGATATACAAGTTACTGTGACTATTGATAGTATTGATGATGACAGTGATTTGGAAGAAGATGATACAATTAAAGATTTAAAAGATGGAAAGGATGATGACGTAACCATCGAATTTACAATTCCTCTTGAAGTTGATGAAGGAGACTACGACGTTTTGATTGTTGTAGAAGGGGAGGATGAAAACAGAACAGATCATGAAGTTCAGTATGAGCTTGAGATTGAAGTGCAAAAAGAAGACAATGAAGTATTGTTCTCAAGAAATTCATTAAGCCCATCAGAAATCAAATGCGGCAGAACTGTACAGCTATCAACAGCTGTTATAAACACAGGTGCTGATGATGAAGATGATGTTGTGCTTGACGTTGTTAACAGTGAGCTTGGAATCAACTTCAGGGAAACATTCGATTTAACGAATGATCCGTTTGATGATGACAGCAAGTTCAGGAAAAGCTTTACGCTTTCAATACCAGAAGAAGTAGCTACTGGCATTTACTCAATACCTGCTACAGTCACTTTTAATGATGGAAGTGACACAGAAACTGTAACAGCAGAGTTGATTGTAGACCAATGTGAGATTTTCGAAGAGGATGAAGAGGAAGAAGATGTTGTAGTTGTGCAAGACACAACTCCTGCAGATGTAATAACTGCTGGAACAGTAACAACTCCTACACTTCCTGTAATAGAGGAAAGCTCATTGTTCGAAAGCAAAGGATTTTTGACTGCTTTAGTAGTAGGAGAAGTCCTGCTTGTAATAATTGCTATCTTAATTGTTGTAGCAGTTGTTAGAAAGAGAGGAGAGTAAATCTCCTTAGTTTTTTTCTTTTTTAGTTTTTGTTCTTAAATTTTTGATTTTTGCTAGAGGTAGATTTATAATAAAAAATCAGTTATTGTAAATAAAAATGCCAATAAGCCCACAACAACAATTCGCGGATTATGGATTAATATTACCTAGGAACACAATTAGATATAGGGATGTTTCTAATCTACCCAGGCTGGTTTCAAAAATCCAGACAAAAGAGAGCCAATAACTCTGGATATGTTAGTTGAGGCATGGGACTCAACCTACTTAATCCCGAATGAATAGTGTCCTCACTTTAAAGTAACAAATTAATAGAAACCTTTAAATATAAGTAACTCATACTGGAGTATAAGATGTTATTGCAGAAAGAATCTTTACAAGAGCTAAGAGAACGATTTAAGCTTAATATATATGAAATCAAGATATGGACTTCTTTGTTAAGCAAAGGTATTGCAGCTGCTTCTGAACTTGCGGAAATTTCAGGAGTTCCTAGAAGCAGATGTTATGATGTTCTGGAAAGCTTAGAGAAGAAGGGCTTTATTATAATGAAGATTGGAAAGCCAATGAAATACATTGCTGTACAGCCAGAGGCTGTTATGGACAGAGTAAAGAAAAGATTAGAGGAAGATGCAGAGCAGCAAATGCAGACAGTTGAAAATCTTGCGGATACAGATATTTTTAAAGAGCTGGAACTTTTGCATAAAACCGGAATAAAGAGAATTAATGTTGAGGATATAACTGATTCTGTTAATGGAAGAAGCAATGTTAATAAGTTTTTGAAGGACATGCTTTTGAGGGCAAAAAAATCTGCTACAGTAGTTACAAACGAAGATGGAATTAAACATAAAGTCAAAGTTTTAAGAAAGGTTAAGGATAATTTATCAAAGAAAAAAGTTAAGATTAAATTTTATACTAATGCAAATGTAAAAGTTGATTTAAGTGGTGTAGAAGTTTCTGATACAAAGCATGATGCAAGGTTTGCAAGCATTGACAATGAGGAAATATTCTTTGTAATGGCTGGAAAAGACCCTGAATTTGATTCTGGAGTCTGGATAAAAAGCCCACACTTTGTTGATACATTAAATAATTTGTTTGAGAAGAGTTTGAAGTGAATTTTTTATAATAA
>CAYXMT010000042.1:0-5945 GCA_964466175.1 uncultured Methanosarcinales archaeon
TTTCTTTTTTAGGTTCGTTTCCAACATCAAGAAAAGGTCCTCTGTTAAATGGAAACAATCTGCAGATATAAGCTCTCTTAGTGTTATACAACATGCACTTTTTTTCATCTAAAAAAGGACATGCATCAGAATCCATAAAATAAGTCACAATTATTGCTTTGTTTGAATTTAAATCCAAAATCCCTCTTAATGGCTTTATCCTGCCATCAGCATTGACATTTTTCTGCCATTCTTTGAATCTTATAGCTTCCCAGTCATATAATGGAAAAGACATTTTTTCTAATGGAACTAATTGAACTAAAGGAAGCTTGCCAAAAGCCATCTTTTCTATAAACTCTTTATCTTCCCTAGGCATCATTCCCCTTATATGGCTGCAGCACTTTCCGCATTGATTGCAATTGAAAACTTTTTCTGGTTGCATCATGTTCATCTAAAAACAATATTTTACTTAAAAGTATTTTAAGGTTTTGATTACTCTATAAAACCCATTCATCTATTTAAGAGTAGTAGGAATAAAAAGGTTTAAAACAAATAATGTTTTTCGAATGGTATTATGGCTGACCTAATAGAAACTGAAAGACCACAAGGTATTATTACAGAATTCAATACAATCGGACATATAGTTCTTGACATTGAAACAAAAATAGGAGCATCGGCTGAAGATTATAGGACATTGGATGATTTAATCCACAAAGCTAAGGAAAGAATTAATGTTGAAGATACAAACGATAAGTATGCTGCAATTGAAGCTATGAAACAGATTGGAGACCTTTTACTGGATGAAGGTTATGGTTATGGACAATCTTTATTTCATCAAGGACTCAAATCAAAAAGATTAGATTGTAATCATTCTGTTTTTATTTATTTAAGCATTGCAGAAGTAATGGGCCTTCCTATTGTTGCTGTTACTGCTCCAGAACATGGTTTTATTAGATGGTTAAATGAAGAGGGTCAAGGAATAAATTGGGAAACTACTACAAGACAAATTTGGGATAATATGACATATATTGATTGGAGAAACATTGATTTTAGTTCACTCCAAAATGGAGTTTTCTTAAGAAATCTCACAAGAAGCGAAGCCCTAGCAATAGCATACAACCAAGTAGGAATAGGATTTACCCAACTAAGAGAAGATGAAAAGGCATTTGACAACTATGACCAAGCTATAAAATTAAACCCAAAATTTCCTGAAGCTTATAGGAATAGAGGATGTAACTGGTTTGAAAAAGGCAACCCGGATAAGGCTATGGAGGACCTTAATGTAGCCATAGATTTAAATCCAAATTTTGCAGTTGTTTATCAACTAAGAGGAATTATTTGGCATACTAAAGAGGATTATGAAACTGCAATCGAAGAGTTTAATGAATCCATAAGACTAAATCCTGAAGACCCTGATACTTTTATGAATAGGGGAAATTCACTATTTATGTTAGGTGATATAGACAGGGCGATTCGAGATTATGATAAAACCATTGAAATAGCTCCAAAATACCATCTTGCATATCATAATAGGGGGCTTGCTTGGAGGAAAAAAGGCAATATGCTAAAAGCAGATTTAGATTTTGCGATGGCGAAAAGATTACCACCAAGTTAGTAAAAATCCAGTAAAATGCTTATACTAATTTAAAATTACCAGCAGGCAATGCCCTTATTATCTCGTCCAGGTTCAAATTTTTTCCCAGTTTATAATTAATTTTCTTGGCAACAGAACTCACTTTTTCATCACCTTGTATTAAAGTAACATATTTCTTGCAGTGTTTTTTTATTGCTTCTACTGGTCCGGACATAACTGCCTTATCTTTTGTCAATCCAATAGCTAAATTCACTTTGTTTTCCATGTAATTTGTCTTTCCATAAATCATAAAAGCGCCTTTAGTCAAATACTCACCGGATTGTGCTTTTTTGCTGACTTGCTCCGGAGTAACATAGAAAACATCTGATGTTTGCAGTCCTAATTTCCATGTTTTTGAAAAAGTGCAGACAGCATCAGCAGCTTCTTTGATTGTTGATTTAGGAATTTTCTTTCCTTCTGATTTAATCACAAAAAAAGGGCTTCCAGACATATCTGTATGCAGAACTAAATCATTTGCATCAGTATGCTTTTTGATTACAATCTCATTAGAAGTAGCATCTCTTCCACCCATAACCAAAAAACCATCTGAACTGAAAAACCATCTGAACTTCTCATACCATTCCTGTTTTCTCTCAGGAACTTTCTTTTCTTCCTCTTCTGCAACTATTTTCTCCTTTTTTGCCTCTAAATCCTTTAGCTTTTTCATGCTTTGCTGCAAAGCCTCTTCCGCACCCTTAAGCTTCTTCTTAATCTTCTTAGCTTTCTCAAAATAATCAGATGCATTTTCTTCTATCGACTTCTTCAGATCCAAAACTAATCTCGCCATAAGAAAATAATTATAAGAGGTTTTTATAAAGTTTTCTCTCTATCAAAACAACAAATTTAAATAGTTTTATTTCTAGAAATTGTATATGCCAGAAGAACAAGTACCGCAACAACAAGCTCCAGGGCAACCAATGCCAGGACAAGCACCTCAACAACAAATGAGTGAGGAGCAGATACAGGCTCTGCAGGAAAAGATAAAGCAAATGAGTCCTGAGGAATTGAAAGAATTCCAGAAAAAACAATGCATCTTCTGCCAGATAATAGCTGGAAAAGTCCAGTCAAGAAAAGTCTATGAGGATGAGAATGTTATTGCGATTCTTGATGTCAATCCTGCAAATCCAGGCCATGTTCTTATCATGCCTAAGGAACATTATTCTATAATGCCTCAGATGCCTGACAGCGAAATAGGGCATATTTTCGTGGTTGCAAAAGCTCTCTCCAACGCATCACTAAGAGCTTTGGAAGTGCAGGGCTCTAATATTGTTGTAGCTAATGGAGTTGCTGCTGGACAACGTGCTCAGCATTTCATGATGCATTTAATACCAAGAAAAGAGAAAGATGGAGTAGGTTTCCATGTTCCTCAAAAAACCACTCCGGAAAAAGAATTGCAAAAGATAAGGAAAATGTTATCTGAAAGCTTAGGTTCAAAAGCAGAAGAAACAACAGCAAAAGTCGCACCTATACCATTAATTCCAAAAAGAAAAGTTGTAGAAGCAGAGTTTAAGGAACAGAAGCCAAAAAAGAAGGAAATTGTAAAAAAGGAAATTAAGCCCAAAGCCGAAAAGAAAAAAGAATCGGGTATTAATCTTGATGATATAGCCGGTGTTTTGGGTGCAAAGTAAAATGGCCGAAAAAACAAGAGAAACCTGTTTAATATGCCAAATTGTTGCAAATAAGGTTCCGTCATACAAGATTTATGAGGATGACCTGATATTAGCTCTTCTGGATGTAAATGGTGCAAATCCAGGACATTGCTTTGTAATTCCAAAAAACCATTATCCGATTATTGAGCAGGTTCCTGACCAGGAGCTTGTAAACCTTTTTTCAATTGCAAACAAGATTTCCAGCGCAATATTTGAAAACCTAAAAGTTCAGGGAACAAATATATTTGTTGCAAATGGCATACCTGCTGGCCAGACAGTAGCGCATTTTGTTATTAATATAATACCCAGAATGGAAAATGACGGCATTAACTTACAATGGAAACCTAAGCAATTAACAGAAGAGGAAATGTCCACTGTCGAACTAAAATTAAAAGAAGGCATTCAAAATATTAATATGGGGAAAGTTGAAGAAATTAAAAAACCGGAAGCTGCAGCAGAAACCCCTAAAGCAAGCCCAATATCAGATGACGATGAAGAAGATTACATTGCTAAGCAGCTTAGAAGAATACCTTAAACAAAAAGAAACACCAAATTACCAAAAACCAAAGTTATTACATAAGCAATAAAGAAACTAGGAACAAAAGGAATTCCTTCTTTGATTAATATGTTTTTTACCTTTCTTTGCTTATACAATGCTATCAACTTCCTAATATTTTTTTTCTCTATACCTAAATCTTTTGGGCCTGTAATATATTTTCCATTAGCTTTAACATCTTTAGCAATCCAGTCACCTTCAGTTAACTGAGAAGGTTTTACATATTTCAGCATGCATACATTTTCAACAGCTTTTATTGCAACCCAAAGATAGAATGTTAAGATTGAAACAACAGCAAGATAAAGCATCATTGATTTAATGATTTTATCAGGAATAAAAACAGCAGTTAAAGCCAAAACTATGAATAAAATAAATACTATTCTTCTTGTTAATCTAACTTTTTTACCCTTCATTGATTTTTTAAATTCTTTAACAAATTTCTTCTTATTCTTAAATATAGAAAAAATGCTCCACAAAATACCATATAATGCCCCTATAAGCATCATGTTTACGAAAAAATGCACAAGGAAGAAATTTTTAGAAATAAAATCTATTCCGATTATTGCTCCCATGCCCATTAAAATCTTGCTGTCTCCTCCTCCCCACTGGCCTGTGTAAAACATTATCCATGCTATTACAAAAAGAATGCCAAAACCGGCAATACTAGCCAGAATAAAATCAGCCTTAAAGAAAATTATTGAAAACAACAAACTGATCCCAATGCCTGTTCCTATCAAGCCTAAATTAACCCAGTCAGGGACTTCTCTTGTTTTTATATCAGTATAAGAGCCTATTAACAATGCAAGAAATGCAATAGTATAGGGGATAAGCACAGTTAAAGGTGTATTCTGGATTAAAGCGTTAATAGTCATTTTAAGGCTTAAAACAACAATATTTATAATTTTTACTTTTATAAAGTTATATTTTAACAGACTTCTCAGTTTTATATGAAATTGTAATTAAAGTTATTAACATAAAAAACCTTTGGAGGATAAAAATGAAAAATAATCAATTAATTAAGAAATATGTTGGATTTAAGGACTTTGATGAGTATAAATCCCATAAGATACAGACAACTCTAAACAAGGAGATATTCAACAATAAAACCCTGTTAGAAGAACAAAGAGAGGTCTTTAAGAACTATCATAAAAATTTGTTCGCAAGTGGTAGGACAGAAAAGTCAGAAGAATATCTGGGTATTATTTAAGATGGCAGAGGCATTAGCTTTATCTAATTTTTCCGCATACTTACAGGCATTGCATTTATCTTTAGAAGCTGGCTCATTACATTCTTTACAATAATTAACTTCCGCTTCTTTAAATCTTTCTTTCAAATCCGGCAACATCTGCAAAAAGGAATTTACAATTGAATACTTAGTTCCGGAAAACTTTGCTTCTAAGTTATTCAACATATCTCTTACCTGCGCCCTGTAGCTCTTTACAACATTAGGGCATTCTGTAAACTCATCAAGTAAATTATTAACAAAAGCATAAGTTGTAACTTCCTTTTCTGTGCATAGATATAATGGCTTGATTCTTTGAACAAAATTTACATTAGAATCTTTATCATTATTTATATTATTACTTGTTATTACATTTTTATTATTTTTATTTTTTAAATTATTATTGATTCCATTTTTCATTGTGTTATCTTTCATTGAACTATTTTTTATTGAACTACTCTTATTGCTGCTAATGCCAACCATTGGACCCAGTCTTGCACTCAAATGAATATTATTCTTGAACTGATTCATCATTATTGATTGCGCTTCATCATCTAAGTTATGGCCTGTAGCAATTTTTGTAAATTTCAATTCTCTTGATTTTTTATTAAGCAAATACCTCCTGAAAATACCGCATATAGTGCATGGCTTTACATCCAAAACCTTAAGCATATTATCCAAACTCATGCCAAACTCTTCTTCAAAAGAATATATTTCAAGCTTAACATTATTTTTTTGACAAAACTCTTTTGCTGCCTCTAAACTTTTATCCCTATAGTCTTTTATCCCTTCATCTATTAATATCCCAGTTAGTTTTATTTTAGGGTTCTGCCTTGATAATTTATTCAGAATATGCAGTAATGTCAAAGAATCTTTTCCACCAGATATTGCAACACCTAAATTTTC
>CAYXMT010000043.1:0-5731 GCA_964466175.1 uncultured Methanosarcinales archaeon
AGTACATATTAACTCCAACTTATTGTCTTTTACAGCTTTCCTTATTTCCATAGCAGTCCTTTCACCATATGAAATAGATTTCCTGTACAGATAACCTGAATATGGTGTAAAAGCAGTTCCAGGACTTCCGGGAATTCTCATAGAAACATCAAATATTACAATATCTTCTTTGCCTTCATCAGCAACAACTGCACCTTGCAATGCAAATCCTCCTATAATTCCTGGCTTATGCAGTTTCTTTGCAGCAGAAACAAATTTTTCACCAATGCCAAAAATCTTTTCCAATAATGATTCTTTAACTGTAACAGCATAATGCCCTGTTTCTATCATTTTTGGCTTGATAAATTTTGAAGCAGCAATCTGGTCAGCAGCTGGAAGCCTTAACAAACCATCTAAATTTGTCTGCCTCCTTGTATCTGTTCCCATCAACTCTAATTCTCCGGAAATTGGGCTGTAAAAGTAATTGAAATTAACATGAGCGCCTAAAGCATATTCTTCTATAACAGCTTTCTTTAAACCTTCTTGGGTAATAACTTTCTTCTTCAATAATTCCAAAGATTTTTCCTTATAGGTTTTATAGCTGTCAGCAATAAAGAAAGCTCTTTCATAACCTCTTTTAGCTTCTGCAACCTTTACAATTACAGGCCTGTTAATTTGTTTTGGACTTTTAAAGATCTTAGGAATCCTTATTCCAGCTTTCTGCAGCATATAATATTGATTCTTAGGAATATCCCTTTCCTCTAATTTCACCATGTCCCTTGTCCCGAATATAGGCACTAAAAACTTATTCTCAATCTCATTAAAATTGCAGTAAACCCAGAAATACCTGTTATGGATAAAAATTGTATTTAATTTCCTTAACCTTTCCTGCACATCCTTCTTGACAATGTCCCCAAACTTATCAACTAGTATTATCTCATCAATTATACCTTTGCTGCCTCTTGCTTTGTAATATTTTGAATAAGTTTTTTCTCTGCCTTTCTGACAAACAACAACTGTCTTGAAGCCATTTAATTTTGCTCCCCTGCATATATCCAACGCACTATGTCCTCCAAGGCTCCCAATAGTAATATTTCTTTTATCATAACTTTCCAATATTTCTTTTATTTTATTTTTATTAATCATTTTTTAATTATTATTTTGTTTTTTATTATTAATCATTGTTTTAGTTTTTATTGAATATTTTTTATTGTTTTTTGAATTTTATTCTTAATCAGTATTGCGTCGTCGTTATTGTACTTACCCCAAAATCTTCCTCAACTTACCTTTCTTAATAGCAATCTTAATTTCCCTTGCAATCCTTCTGCCAGTACTCATTGGCTCATCATACTTAAGCGCAGTATAAGGGCTTCCACCTACGTATGGATTTGTCCCGGCAACAATCCTTGCAGATATTTCAAATACACGAATTTCTTCATTTGGTGTTAATATCGTTTCCAGGCAAAAGGGTCCCCATAAACCACCTTTAGTTATCTTCCTGCTTTCCTTAATTACTCTTTCACCCATCTCAATAATTTTAGGTAAAAATGATTCACGAATAACAACCGGGATATTGCCAACAATAACATAGCTAGGGTCTATTTTTGGCAAAGCCATCTGGTCTCTAGCACTTATGCGGCCTAAACTATCAACATTGCTCTCATACCTTATATCAAAACCCATAACCTCTAATTCATCAGTCAAAGGACTATAGAAATAGTGAATAAACATGGGAACTCCAACAATATATTCCTGGATAACATAATCTTTTTCTCCAGGATGTTCTTTCATCTTCCTCTTAAAATCAAATTCATTTTTTGCCAGGAAATAACCTTTTCCGCCTTTTGCACCATGGAATTTAACAATAACAGCTTTATTGATATCTTTAGGGTCTTCAAATATTCTGGGCACCTTTAATCCAGCTTTTTTAAGCCATTTTCTTTCTATTTTCCTGTCTGCCTCAAACCTTAAAATGTTTTTATTTCCAAAATAAGGCACCTTAAATTTCTCTACCTCATCAAGCCCCATATAGGCAATTAAAGAAGCATGCGGAATAAATATCACATTTTCCTTAATAAGTTTGTCTTGGACCTTAAAGAACTCACTATAGTTTTTGATAGTAACAATCTCATCTGCAACATTAAAAAGCTTGTAAGGCCTTTCCCTTCCTTTTAGGCATATAGCTATAGTAGAAAATCCCTCATCTTGCGCTCCCTTCAATATCTGTAATGCAGAATGAGATCCAATTGTCGCAATCTTATAGTCTTTGTAAATAACCATATAAAAAGTAAGAAAAGAGGGTATTTAAATGTTTCGGAAATTAAAGTTTTCCCACTGGTTTCGTTTATTATTTCAACCCTTTATTACCTTACTAACCTCCTCTTTCTTCTCTTCCATCAACTCCTTAGAATCAGCCTCCAAATTCAACCGAAGCAAAGGCTCTGTATTTGAAGGTCTGACATTAAACCAGTAATTATCAAACTCAACGCTTAAACCATCCAATTCCATTATCTTTTTAGGATTCAATTTTTTATAATGGTCTTTTATTTCTTTTATTTTCTTTATTTTGTCTTTAACTTCAAAGTTAGTCTCCTCAATTTTATTATAAACCTCAAATTCCTTAACCAGCTTGGATAATTTCTTTTTCTTTGTACTTATTATTTCAGAAACAATCAAGCTTGCAATAATCCCTGAATCAGCATTGAAATTATGCTTAAAATAATAATGCGCACTATGCTCACAGGCAAATATTGCATTAATCCGCTTCATAGTGTCTTTGATAAAAGAGTGCCCTACTCTTTCAATATGTGCTTTTCCGCCATATTTTTCTATCGTATCCGGAACAATTCTGCTGCAAACCAAATTATAGATTATTTTTTCATTTTTATGTTTACTAAGAATTCTTTTTATTATTAATGCGGCTATTAAAGAACTGTTAACTACAGCGCCATTTTCATCAACAAAAAAAACTCTGTCAGCATCTCCGTCAAAAGCCATGCCAAAATCACATTTTTTTTGTTTAACAACTTTCTGCAGCTCTTTCAAATTCTCATACTTGGAAGGGTCCGCTAAATGATTCGGAAAAGTGCCGTCCAACTCAAAATACAAAGGAGTCATCCCAACTGCCAAAGTGTTATAGACTAATGGAACAATTTTTCCAGCCATACCATTCCCGGCATCAACAGTTATCTTCAATTTCCTTATTTTATTTACTTTGATAAAAGAAAGAACATGCTTAACATACTCATTAAGAATACTTTTTTTAATTATTCTGCCTTTATCTTTAGATTTCTTAAATTTATTTTTTTCAATTAGGGTTTTTATTTGTTGCAAACCAGTATTCTCATTTATTGGAACTGCCATAGCCTTGCAGAATTTCATCCCATTATACTGTGGCGGATTATGGGAAGCAGTGAACATAACACCAGCTTTCTTCAAAAATCCAGAAGCAAAATACAATCCATCCGTACTTACCTGGCCAATATCGAGTGCATCTGCTCCAGATTCAGTAACCCCGTCCATAAAAGCCTTGGATAGTTTAGGACTGGAAACCCTCATATCATACCCTACAATAACTTCTTTACAGCCTAAAAAAGAAACAAAAGCCTTTCCTATCTTGTAAGCAACACTTTCTGTTAAATCTTCATTATAGATTCCCCTTACATCGTAGGCCTTGAAAATTCGATTAAGCATTTTTATAAATTATTTCCTTCATTCATCTGCTTCATAAAGATTATCATCATAAGCACTTATACCAGTCCATTTCTTCTTTGCTATTTCATACTTTTCCAGGTTTCCAATATCAAACCATTGCCCTTCAAAAGGAAATCCCCTTAATTTGCCTTGTTTAGCTAATTTAGGAAAAACATCCTTTTCAAGCATCGAAAAGCCATCAGGTATCATATCAATAACTTCTGGCTCAATTATATAAAAACCGGCATTTATTAAATTAGACGGTGATTCTTCTTTTTTTGGCTTTTCCACAAATTCCAAAATGCGGCTTCCGCTTAATTTCGCAACGCCATATTGGCTAGGGTCAGTTACTGTAGTTAATGCAATTGTTACAAGAGCATTTTTTCTTTTATGCAGCCTGAACATTCTGGGTATGTTGATGTTTTTGAGCTCATCGCCATTTGTAACTATAAAACTGCCTTTCAGCAAATCTTTAGCTAATTTTAAAGGTCCTGCAGTACCTAGTGCCTCATTTTCTTCAACATAAGTTATATCAACCCCAAACTTGCTTCCATCCCCATAATGTTCTCTGACTTTTTCTTTCATATAACCAGTGCTTAAAATAACATCCCGTACACCATACTTCTTCAGCAAATCAAACATATATTCTGTTACTGTTTTCTCCTGCACATCCATCATGCATTTTGGAATTTTTAAAGTTATGGGCCTTAGCCTTGTCCCTTTGCCTCCAACAAGTATTAATGCCTTTTCAGGCCTGTCGACTCCTAATGCTTTTGTAAGAAGTAATTCAATCTGCTGGCTTCTGTTTTTAATTATATTTCCATCTATTCTCTTGTCTATCTGCCCAGTAAGTTCACTGTCCAGGGTTATTGTTATTCTCTCTTTCATTTTGAACAAACTTCTTTTTTATAATTTTGAACTATTCTGCTTCTATGTAAAAAACTAAATACCCTATATAGTTCTAACCTCAATTTTGATTAATTTATATATCTTTTTATAAATCTTTCTATTTTCGTATGATAAAGTATGATAATAGAAAAGCTTAAATATTAGTTCAGAATTTGCATTGTCGGAGTGGGCAAAATGGATAGAAATCTTGCATTGGAATTTGTAAGGGCAACAGAAGCTGCCGCTATAAGCTCTGGAAGATGGATGGGCAGAGGCGATGAAAAGAAAGCAGACAAAGCAGCAGTTGAAGCTATGCGCAAGATGTTTGCAAGTGTTTCTATACAAGGTACTGTTGTCATAGGTGAAGGAGAAAGGGATAAAGCACCTATGTTGTATATTGGAGAAAAAGTCGGTTCTGGTTCTGGATTAGAAGTTGATATTGCAGTTGATCCTTTAGAAGGCACAACAATGACTGCAAAAGGCGGAAATAATGCAATGGCCGTTCTTGCAACTGCACCAAAAGGGCATTTATTTCATGCTCCAGATACATACATGGATAAGATTGCTGTTGGCCCTGAAGCTAAAGGTGTAATTGATTTAGATGCATCAGTAAAAGAAAATATAGATGCTGTTGCAAAAAAGCTCGGTAAAAAATGCGAAGACCTTACTGTAATCGTGCTTGAAAGAGACAGAAACCAAAAACTTGTCGATGAAATTAGAAAATGTAATTCAAGAATAAAACTTATAGGTGATGGGGATGTAGCAGGTGCAATCGCTACAGCCATACCTGATTCCGGAGTTGACCTCCTAATGGGCATAGGCGCCGCACCAGAAGGAGTGCTAGCAGCTTCCGCATTAAAATCCTTAGGCGGAGAAATCCAGGGACGCTTAAAACTAAGAAATAAGGAAGAAATTGCTCGTGCAAAACAAATGGGCATTAAAGATATAGATAAAAAACTAAAGATAGATGACTTGGTTAAGGGAGATAGGACGATGTTTGCAGCAACTGGTGTAACTGATGGAACTATCCTTAATGGTGTGAGGTATACTGGGGTAGGTGCAATCACTCATTCAATTGTCATGAGAGCAAAAACAAAAACAGTTAGGTTTATTGAAGCCCATCATAACTTTAAGCACAAGCCATTGAAATTTTAAACACAATAAAGTTCAC
>CAYXMT010000044.1:0-5635 GCA_964466175.1 uncultured Methanosarcinales archaeon
ATAAATTTTGAACCGAGGAATTTACCTCCTAATTTCATAATGATATGTGAAAAAATATGAAACTAAAAATCAAGAAAGATAAAATTCTAAAAAGAATTCCTATGACCTTCACAATATTCAGATTACTTCTAACATTAATACTATTCTCCATAATCCTTTCTGGAATAGAGAATATATCAATTTTTCTTTTTGTTC
Source organism: uncultured Methanosarcinales archaeon (assembly GCA_964466175.1). Classification (GTDB taxonomy): domain Archaea; phylum Nanobdellota; class Nanobdellia; order Woesearchaeales; family GW2011-AR4; genus JACPJP01. The sequence goes on from CAYXMT010000044.1 coordinate 196, forward strand.
TTACAGCATTCTTGTCATTCTTTGAAGGATTTGTATACAAAAAGCAGTCACAATTAAGATCCATAGTCAGCTTATTTGCCGATAAACTTTTGGTGAATTTAAGTGCTGTAGCCCTAGTAATAATTGGTTTACTCCCTATGTGGGTAATGTTGATTTTCTTAGGCCGTGACTTGCTGACCCTGATAGGAGGTTACTATTTATTTTATAAGGATATTAGGAGGGAATTTAAAGCTACCTTTCTAGGAAAAATAACATTATTCTTCCAGATAATAGCCTTAGTGCCTGTTATTCTTGGACAAATAGATTGGGTTCTGATATGGGCTGCGATACTATTGACAGTAGTATCTGCAATAGAGTTGTTATTCAAATCTGAATTTGTATTAACAAAAAGAACAGATATAAATGAATTTAGAATATGGAATTTAATAAAATTTGCAGATATTTTCACTTTGGTAAATGTTATTTTTGGCTTGACTGCTATATTTTTTGCAATAAATGGAAACTATCTTTTTGTGATAATTTTTCTTTTTTTGGCAGTAATATCAGACTACTTAGATGGAAAATTAGCAAGAAAGCTTAATCAGGAGAATGTTTTTGGCAAGGAATTAGACTCTCTAGCTGATACAATATCTTTTGGAGTAGCACCTGCAATTTTTGGTTTTTCCTTAATCCAAACACCTTTGGCAATAGTTTCATTTACGATCTTTTTATTTTGCGGTATTTTAAGATTAGCAAGGTATAATATCATGGATATAAAAGGCGGTTTTGCAGGAATGCCTATAACATTAAACGGAATCATTATCCCCTTGGTTTATGTTGCTAGACTGCCAATTGACTACTACCCTTATTTATACATTTTACTGGGGATTCTTATGGTGTCTTCCCTAAGAATCAAGAAATTATAGCTCAAATCAGGTAATAATTAAAAATTGCAGGTACTAGATTGATCATATCAAAAAAACTTAAATAATAGTCTATATAAATATTTCTAAAAATGAAACAAAAATATTATATTCTTGCTTATCTATCAATTTTATTGATTTTTATTATCATTTTTACCTTATTATTGAAATTAGGATATATAAATAAATTAGATATAACACCAGAAAAAATCCAAGATAAGTTATCGGAATTTGGGATATATGCGCCTCTAATATTAATTACAATTCAGTTTATTTTAGCAATTATACCCATCTTGCCAAGTTTATTATTTAATATTGCTGGAGGTTATCTATTTGGACCATTTTATGGTACACTATACAGCCTAATAGGAATATTACCGGGGTCATTTGTTGTATTCTTAGTTGCGAAAAAATATGGCAGACCTTTTGTTGAAAAATTAGTGGATAAAAGAGAATTATACCATTTTGATATGTTTTTTAAAAAGAAAGGAATACTGGTTTTTATTTTTTCAGATTACATGGGCATCTTTCCAAGGGAGACTGTAAGTTTATGTGCTGGATTAACAAAAATAAAAAAATCGGAGTTTATTATAATATCCTTACTTGGATTTATACCTCCATTAATAATATTGAATTATCTTGGATCACAATTATCTAGGAATATTTTTGATTTTAAAGTAGTCCTGCTTGGCGTAATTATAATTGTTTTACTTGTTTTATATAATTTTAGACACAAAATTAAAGGTTTAATTGTAAAAGAAATAAAAATATTTGAGGAAAAGTCTAAAAAAGACAAGATTACAAAATGATAAGGCTAATTGTCTATAACATAGTATATTCCGAGGGTATGACATAAACCTAATCAGAATTAAGAAATTTAATTCTTCTGTTTAATAGACTTAGACATTTTACTTAATAAACTTATATATCTAAACATAGATAGATATATGAAAATAAACGCTACTATCAAGACTTGTTCTTTATAAATAAAATTTATTAAAATAGCAATGATTGTAACATAAGTAATACCTACAGAAACTCTCGCTATAGGTGTAACAGGCATTTTTTCCTGTTTTTTCAGAAGAAAAAGCTTTGACAGGGAAATAATAATAGCAGGTAAAATTAATAACAGTATCCAGATTAAGTCTAAATAACCTTTAATAACCAATGCAACGAAGCTTATTAAAAATACTGACCAATCAGTAAAAGAGTCAAATGCTTTACCAAATTCTGTCATCTGGTTCATAATTCTAGCAGATACACCATCGAACTTATCACTTATTGCAATAACGGCAAAAATAATTAACGCATAATTTAAGTTTAAGTTTAATATCATTAATACAAATAAAGGTAGCAATCCTAAACGCATAAAAGTGATAACATTGGGTATATTCAATATTTTCTCGTCCAATATATTTCTAATTCTAATTAGATATTCTAATCCTGAAACAACTGTGATAATCACTGCTGCCAGCATAAGGTACCAATTGAATGGAAAATTTATTATGACAGATATTATTGCAACTATTTGAGTAATTGTTTTAATTTTTCCCAATTTTCCAGCTGGAATAACCTGCTTAGGCAGGACTATAAACCTCAGCATTGTAATAGCCCATTCCCTTGCTATTATTACAACCACCATCCATACCGGCATACCCTTGCCTATTAAAAAAATCAAAGCTGCAGAAATAAGAAGTTTGTCTGCAATAGGGTCTAATATCCCTCCAAACTTTGTTACCTGATGTTTTTTTCTTGCAATATAACCATCAAGAAAATCCGACAATGATAATATTACAAAGATAAATGCTGCTATATAATTGTTATAAGGTATTTCTATCAGCAGGAATATAACAAATAACGGAATTAGAAGAATCCTGATGAAAGTTATCTGGTTTGGTTTTGAAAAAATTTGTTCCATATTATACCCGTTATGGTTATTCTAATTCCGTTGTTTCAAATTTTTATTTACTATTAATCTTAAATCCTATAAAACATATCCTATTTATTAGTTTGTATTTTTCTTATTTTGTCTTTTATAGTGATAGGGGTATATAAAAAAAACAGCAATTATCGAACCCAACATATTAAAAACTAAATCCAGAGCATTGTTAAAATAATCTCCCACTGCTTCCTGGGCTCCTAAAAAAATTACTGCTAAAAATTCCAATATTTCATTTATAGTTGCAATACCTAACGCAATCAGTATAATTAATAATGAAAATAATATTGGATGGTGTTTTGTTTTTAAATCTAGGTGAGGATTAACAATATTGTACGCGACAAATGTTGCAATAAAACCACCTAGGGTGTGTACGATAGTATCATATTTCAATATGCCTTGGATAATCCAAAGGTCATACAGTTTAGTTCCAGAAATGTATACAACCCCCCCTGCTAAATGCATAAAACCTAAAATTGAAAGACCACCCAGGATAATCGGGGATAAATGAAGTTTTTTGTAATACAAAACAATTGTTAATATCAATAAAGACAAAATTACAGCGTAATATAAAAACTCATAGTTTTTTCTTATAAACGCTATTAAAGTAAAGAAAATTAAATATATTATAGTAAAAATTAATATACACTTTGATTCTCTTTTTTTGTCCATCTTAATTTGTTACTATAGGGCTTATTTATTAATTTAACCCAAATTTAATCAAAAATATTGTTAAATGAGTTAATAACTATTTTTGTTACGATAATTTTGCATCCTTTATTGTTAAAGTTTTGGTATTCTATATTTTTTATTACTAATACTTTTAAAAATCATAAAATTTATAACCTCTTATAGTTTTATGTTTACTTGAATATAACTAGCTTATTTTGTAATAATACTTAAGCACTATGAGAACACAAGTAATAAGGGAAAAAACAGAACCTATTGTAGATTTTATTGCTAAACCTTTTCTCTATATGCATTTTTCTCCTAATATAATCTCTTTTTTTAGTATTATTACACTTATTGTCTTTTTTCCAATGTTAAAAAATGGGTATTTTTATGTTAGCGCACTGATGATATTATTGAATGGATTTTTTGATATTATGGATGGTGCTGTAGCAAAGGCTTCTGGAAAAAGCTCTGCATTAGGTACACTTGTAGATAGGACTATCGATAAAATAAGCGATGGAGCGATTCTCGCAGCATATGTACTATATGGATTAGTTAGCATTCCATTAGGAATTTATACACTAGTAGTCATGTTCTTAGCAACAAATGTTTCTGCAAATATAGAAGCAGTTCTACATTTTAAGATAAGCAATTCAATTTCATTGAGATTTTTTAGGATTATTGTTTTGATACTTTTTACAATATTGCAACAATTTAAGATTATGTTTATAATTCTGGCTGTAATTTCAACTTATTCCATGATTTATCGACTTTTAATTGCTTATTCTATATATTCTAAGAAAAAATGAAAATAGGCAAATTATTCCAGAATGAAACTATAGAACATAAGGCAAAGAAATTCTATGATTCTAAAACAGTAAGAAGATTGAGGAGATTTAATCACCCCATTGTAAGGGCGCATGTTATAGATAAAGTTAATTTTATTAAAAAAAATATTAAATTAACCCCAAGAACAAAGGTTTTGGAAGTTGGCGCTGGAAATGGATATTTTTCTTTTTATTTTAAAGACTCTTGTGATTTATTAGTTACCGATATAAATAAAGAAACACTTTTATTAAATCCTGTTAAAAAAAAAAAGATTGTCGATGCTAATAAAATTCATTTTGAAGATAATTCATTTGATGTTGTTATGTGTTTTTGTGTTTTACATCACGTAGACAATCCCAACAAGGTGGTAAAAGAGCTAAAGAGGATTTCAAGAAAATATGTTGTTTTAGTAGAACCAAATGGAGACAATATTGTCCAAAAACTAGTGTTACCTGTTATTCCAAGAGAATGGGGCATCTTTAAATTTAATACTAACTATTTCAAAAATTTAATAAAGAGCAGTCATCTTAAGATATTAAAGTTTAAACATATTGGGAGATTTATTACTCCAAATATACCTTTGCCTCTTTTATTGGTAAAAAGATTTCCTTATTCGTCCTCTCCGCAATTAAATTTTCATAATCTGGCAATATGTAAAAAATAAAATAATGGTTGTTTTAATTGCAGCTTCTTACCCAATTTTACAAAAATAATAATAGGCTAATAACTAAAAACCATAAACTTTATAACCCCCCTATATTTTTCTTTTCACTTCAATTAAATATTTAATTTTAGGTGATTTATATTGGTTTATCCCATATATAAAATTTGAATTTGTTGGGATATTTCCAACTCCAAAAATTTTTTTTATAAATATTCTACAAAAAGGATAAATCCAAATTTTAGATATGGGATAAACCATTTAATAGCACTCAACTCTCCATGATTTTGTTTTCATTAAATTAAAAATCTTCCTAAAAATATTTTACAGGTTTTTATCATCAAATGAAACTAAATATAAAGGCTTTTTTGACATTTTGACCATAACTTTCTGCCTAGCTTTGAATTTGTACTCCTTACTCAGAGAATCCACAATGAG
>CAYXMT010000045.1:0-5605 GCA_964466175.1 uncultured Methanosarcinales archaeon
TAATAAAAAGAGGTTTGGTATGGCTGCAATTGAAGTTAGAGAGATTAATAAGAAACACAAAGACACTGTTCAGGATAGCGACAACACCATTAAAGAAAATAGAGCTTCTCGGAGCTAAGTTCATAGTATTTTTCTTAGTTGGATTTATAGAGATAATCTATGTTTTACTATTGGCTATTTTTTGGTTTGATGTTCAGATTGCAGGAAGTTTAATCAATGTTATCTTAGTATTATCATTGTTGATGGCGTCATCTATAGGATTAGGGCTATTAATCTCTTTAATAGTCAAGACAATGAGACAGGCAGTTATGGTTGTTCCATTGATTATTGTCCCATCCATCTTAATTTCGCAAATATTTTCTCCAATAGAAATTATGCCTAAATTTATGCAAAATCTTGCTTATGCAAGCCCAATGTTTTATTCAAATACTGCTTTAAGAGAGGTGATGATAAAAGGAACTCACTTAAGTGGAATAATCAATGAAATAACTATCCTGGGCATATATGCCTTAATTGCGTTGCTGCTTGGAGTGCTAATCTCTAAAAAAAGAATAGAATAAATTATTGTACTTTTAATCACATTTCCTCCCAATATAGTAACTATTTAAAAAGGAAATGTTTAAATATATAGCAACTGTGCTAAATTAATTGGATATATATTCACAGTTGCTATATTCGGAATGGCAAACTAAATGTACGAAAATTTGCCATTTCCACTATGGTAGTCCATAATTTATAGTTGAGGTGTAAAATGCTTGACGATGTACATGAAGAGTGTGGTATATGCGCTATTTATATCAAGGAAAATGGCGATTCAGCAAATAAAGCCCTGTTCTACCTATACAAGTTAATGCTTAATCTGCAGAATAGAGGCCAATTAAGTGCAGGTGTTACAACATTTAACCCAAAAAGAGCTCAGATTTTAGACACTTACAAGGAATTAGGTCATGTAAATGAAGTCTTCCGTACAAGCAGCAAAGAAAAAAGTTTTAAGATTTTTAAGAGATATGCTGGTAGCAAAGGAATTGGACATGTCAGATATGCGACTTCAGGAACAGAAGAAATAGGTGTTGCTCAGCCATTCGAAAGGCGCCATGGAAGAAAATGGAAATGGTTCGCTTTTGGCTTTAACGGCACTCTTGCAAATTTTGCAGAGTTGAAAAAAGAGCTTTTGAGTAAAAAAGTGGATTATCATATGACTTATGATAACGACACAGAGATAATCATGCATTATTTGGCCAGGGAATTAAAAGGCGACAAAAGGCCTGACTTGGTTAAGGTTTTTTCTAACATAGCAAAGAAATTTGACGGCTGTTATAATATATCTTTCATAAATGCAGAAGGAGAAATTGTAGTGGCCCGTGATCCTCATGGTTTTAGGTCTGTTGTTTACGGCTTCAGCAAGGACAAAAAAGTATTTATGGCTGCTTCTGAATCTGTTGCATTAGTAAATTGCGGAATAAAAGACATAAAGCCTCTGCAACCAGGACACCTGATTTATGTCCATAATGGCAAGGTCGAAGTTAAAAAATATACACACCCCAGAAAAATAGCTCATTGCATGTTTGAATGGGTGTATTTCTCCAATGTAGGCTCAATTTTAGATGGCAAATCTGTATATAACACAAGGGCAAATTTAGGCAAAGAGTTGGCAAAACTGGAAACAGAAAAAATAAACAAGGATTATATTGTTGTTCCGGTTCCTGATACGGCAAAAGCTTCTGGAGATGCTTATGCTTACGAGCTTGGAATCCCATCAAGAGAAGGCATCATAAGGAACAGGTATGTTGGACGCACATTTATAGAAGGCAGCTCCAGGCAGGATAAAGTGGCAAATAAATATACTGCTTTGCGCGGTGTATTAGGAGGAAAAAAAGTTTTATTAGTTGATGATTCAATTGTTCGAGGCAACACCACAAAGCAGATTGTTAAATACCTAAAAGAAGATGGCGGCGCAAAAGAAGTTCATTTAAGGATTACTTGTCCGCCAATCAGAGGTCCTTGTTTTTACGGCATCGACATGTCGACTATTTCTGAGCTTTTCGTTCCAAAATATGAAAAAAACCCGGTTTCTAGCAACATCAGCAGGAAAATATGCAAAAAAATAGCAAAAGAGGTAGGAGCAGACTCATTAATCTACCAATCAATAGAAGGCCTGGTGAGATCCATAGGATTTCCAAAAAAAAGATTATGCACTGCATGCATTACCTGCGACTACCCAACACCATGGGGCAAAAAACTTTTCAAGAAAGCATGGGAACACTATCGTAAAGGCATCAAAGGAAGAACTTACGCAGGCAAGTGCTGAATTCTTAGAATAAAACAACATTTCTTTATCGTAACATTTTAATATTAATATCTGTTTAAATCAAAAATGACTCAAAAAAACGAACTAATGGCTTTTTGGAAACAAAATTTATCTTTCAGACCCATTGAATTAAATGCTTTTAGGGCTGTTAATAGGGAGGATTTTGTTCCTGAAAACTTCAAAAGCAGGGCATATGAGGATGTTCCTTTGCCTATATTGCGTGGCAAGACAATTTCCCAGCCAACAACAGTGATGGTAATGACTCGCGCTTTAGAGCTGCAGCCAGGAGAAAAAGTTTTTGAAGTAGGTGCTGGTTCTGGATATCAATCAGCTATAATTGCAAAAATAGTGGGCAGTAAAGGCAAGGTTGTAACTGCGGAAGTTCTACCTGAGCTTGTAAGTTTTGCAAAACAGAACTTAACCAAAGCAAAAATAGAGAACGTTGAAATCTATGAAGATGACGGCTCAAAAGGCCTTGAAAAAGAAGCGCCCTTTGACAAAATAATAATTACAGCCGCATGCAAAGAATTTCCAAAACCATTATTGGACCAATTAAAGCCAGAAGGTATCATAGTCGGACCAGTAGGAGACAAAAACGAACAGGAAATGGTCCGCGGAACAAAAGACAAAAGAGGAAAACTAGAACTTGAGTTTCTTGGACAGTTCTTATTCTCTCCAATGTATGGGAAGTATGGTTTTGTAGATTAATTCAAAAACTATTTAAGTCTCTTTAATCTTAAAGAAGGAAGAATGATAGGAAAACACTTTTCTTTGAATGGATCTTTATTGTCAGTAGAGAAAGCTGTTTTACCGGTAGATAATCTTGAGTTTTCTTATGGTTTTGGAGTATATGAAAACCTTAAAGTCAGGAAAAAATTCATTTATTTTCCAGAGCAGCATTGCGAAAGACTCATACATTCTGCCAATATGATCCAACTTCCGGTTAAATTAAATAAATCTCAGATTAAAAAATACCTCATAGAATTTGTAAATAATGTAAAAGAAGATTCTTTTAATGTCAAAATATTATTGATTGGAAGCAAAGATGGAAGTGATTTGTATATATTTGCCTTAACTCCAAAATATTTGCCAAGAAAAGCATACACTCAAGGTGTTAAAGTTGTAACTTATCATGGAGAAAGGCATTTCCCACAGGCAAAGACATTAAGCATGCTTATGAGCTATATTGCTTACAAAAAAGCCCATTCTCAAAATGCATACGATTCCCTGATGATTGATAATAATAACAATGTAATTGAAGGCACCAGAACTAATTTCTACTTTACAGATGGAAAAACCATATTTACATCTCCAGAAAAAGAAGTTTTGAATGGAGTAACAAGAATTACATTAATCAAAGCCTTAAAACAAAAAAATATCAAAGTAAAAGAAAAAAACCTTAATCTAAAAGACATAAAACGCTACAAAGGCTTCTTCCTGACAAGTACTTCTTCTAAAGTCTTGCCCATCAGCCAGATTGACAGCATTAAAGTCGAAATTCCAGAGATTATAAGGAATGCTGTTAAAATATATGATAGCTATTTGGATGAGTATAAAAAATAGAAGCATTTAAAAATGCATACGATTCCCCCTATATAATTAGTAGATTATAACATAAGTGAGGTAAAAAAATGAAAGGAACAGTAAAATTTTTTAATGAGAGGAAAGGATTTGGATTTATAGCTGGTGAGGATGGAAAAGAGTATTTCGTGCACCAATCCGGATTAAAAGAAGGTACAGCATTAAATGAAAATGATGCAGTTACATTCGATGTAGAGGAAGGAGACAGAGGCCCAAAAGCTGCTAATGTCGCAAAAGAAGGCTCTGCACCTGAAAGTTCTGAACCAGAAAGCTCTGAACCAGAAAGCTCTGAACCAGAAGCTCCTGAAGAAGAAAAGTCTGAGTAAGATTATTTCTTTTTTGTATTTTATTTTTAGATTATTTTTACTTTATTGTAGCCGAAGGTTTCTGAGAAACACGAAAAAATCATAGATTTTTTGTGTCATCACAAAAACCTCTTCATTCATACTCTATTGTTGCTGGAGGTTTTTGCGAGATATCATAAACAACCCTGTTTACACCAACAACTTCATTTAATATTCTTGAAGAAATCTTTTCTAATAACCATGAAGGCAGTCTAGCCCAATCTGCAGTCATTGCATCTTTTGAAGTTACTGCACGCAAACTAATAATATACTCATAAGTTCTTGCATCTCCTTTTACTCCAACAGTTTTTATTGGAAACAAAGCAGCAAGTGCTTGCCATGTTTTATCATAATATCCTGATTCTCCGAGTTCGTGAGTAAAGATATAGTCAGCTTCCCGCAAAATAGAAAGCCTTTCAGGAGTTATTTTTCCCAAAATCCTTATAGCAAGGCCCGGTCCTGGAAATGGATGCCTAAAAAGAATTTCAGGAGGAATTTTAAGCTCCATACCCAACTTGCGAACCTCATCTTTATACAAATCTTTCAATGGCTCAATAACCTTTAACTTCATATTCTTGGGCAAAGTAAGATTATGATGGCTTTTAATCTTGGAAGCAACAGAAGAAGGCTGTGCACTTTCAATCCTATCAGGATATATCGTGCCTTGACCTAAAAACTTGATATTTTTATACTTCTTCTCTAATAATATAACTTGTTTCTCAAAAACCTCAATAAAAGTATGCCCAATTATCTTCCTCTTCTTTTCAGGATCTGCCACACCCTCTAACCTTTTAAGAAATATCTTACTGGCATCAACTAAATATAAATTTTCAAACTTCAGTTTTTTGAACCTTTCCATGACTGCCTTTGCTTCATTCTTCCTTATCATCCCATGGTCAATAAAAACAGCATGCAGTTTTTTTCCAACAGCCTCATGAATCAATGTAGCAGCAACAGTTGAATCTACACCGCCAGAAGCCCCCATTATAACAGCATTATCTCCGACAGTATCTTTAATCTCCTGGACAAGTTTTGACCTTAATTTAATATTCCAGTCTTTCTTAGCCTTGCAAACATCAAAAACAAAATTACGTAAAATCTTCTTTCCCTTTGGTGTATGAACAACTTCAGGATGAAACTGCACACCATAAAGATTCTTACCAAAATTTTCAAAGGCAGCTATTGGACAAGTATCTGTAGAAGCTAAAACCATAAAACCTGAAGGCAATTTAGTAACTAGGTCACCATGTGACATCCAAATCTGTTCTTTTTTATTTAACCCTTTAAGCAGCTTGCCATTTTTTTTGACAAATAAAGATTTCTTGCCATATTCTTTCAGTTTCCCGGGCAAAACCTTGCCATATTCTTTTCC
>CAYXMT010000046.1:0-5449 GCA_964466175.1 uncultured Methanosarcinales archaeon
CTGGCTGTCCTATATTCCTGTAAACCTCTGGTACTTCAACACGTCCAGGGCCAAAAGAACGAGTTGCACCTTTTTCATCTAAACCATCATCATGAATTCCTCTTATTCCGGAAAATGATTCTACTAATGGCATATAGAAAGAATTATTCTTATGGTATTTAAGGTTTTTTATGAGAATTTATACATCTACAACCACTAAAGCCTTATACCCTTTTTTTGTTTTCTCAACTTTAAACATATGCAAAGTTACTGCTTTGATGTCATTCTTTAATTCATGTTTTTCTCTGTTTATTTTTTCTCCTGATAACTTTGCGTCTAAATAGAACTTTTCCTCTTTTTCTGTTATTTTTACATTGCTTTTTTTGAATAATATTGAGAAAGTGTCTTTTAGGAATAAAATTTCAGAGAGAAAATCAAACAATAAATCTTCAATTTTATCTGAATCTATTTTTATTGTTTTTTTCTCTTTTTCTTTAACATTTTTTAAATCAGCACTTTCTTCAAATATTGCTAATGCTGCATTTTCGAACAGTTCGTTTAAGTTTTTACCGTATATTTCAAATGCAATGTCAGCAATTGCAACATCTTCAAGAATTTTGTATTTTTTCATTATCCTTTGACGTTTCCTACAGGCTTTAGTTGAACAACTGGTTTTGAAATTCCTGCAATCTTTAAGCTTTCAACAACGTCATTAATATCTTTGTAAGCCAATCCAGCTTCTTCTGCAAGACCTGACATTGATGAAGCTTTTACATAAATTCCTTTATTTTCCATATCTTTTTGCAGCTTGTCTCCCCTTACTTGTCTTTTTGCTGCTGCACGCGACATTGTACGGCCGGAACCATGCGCTGTTGAGCCAAAAGTCTCTGTCATAGCTTTTTCAGTTCCTGCAAGGAGGTATGATCCTGTTTCCATAGAGCCTCCAATAATAACCGGTTGGCCTGTTTCCTGATAAATTTTTGGAAGTTCATTATGGTTTGGTGGAAATGCACGTGTTGAACCTTTCCTATGGACTACAAGATCCTTTTTCTTTCCATCAATTACATGTTCTTCAACTTTTGCGATATTATGCGCAACATCATATACTAAATTCATTTCCAGTTCTTCTGCGCTTTTATTGAAAACTTTAGAGAAACCTTCTCTTATCCTGTGCAAAATAACTTGTCTGTTTGCAAATGCCATGTTTGCAGCGCATGCCATAGCTTTGTAATAATCCTGGCCTTCATCGCTTGAAAAAGGAGCGCAAGCTAATTCTCTGTCATATAAGGGTATATTGTATTTTTTCATTGCGCTGGCAAATGTTCTTAAATAATCAGTTCCGATTTGGTGGCCGAAACCTCTAGAACCGCAATGAACCATTATAACAACTTGATCTTTAGAATGGATGCCGAATTTTTTTGCTAATTCCGGCTCAATAATATTTTCTGCATGCGCAACCTGAACTTCCAGATAATGGTTTCCAGAGCCTAAAGTTCCAAGTTGCTTAATTCCCCTTTGTTTAGCTTTGTCACTTACTTTTTTAGGGTCTGCCCAGTCAATTTTTCCATGGCCTTCTGTTCTTTCTAAATCCTGCTTCCAGCCATAACCATTTTCAGTGCACCATTTGCTTCCATCTATCATTATTTCTTCAAATTGCTTTTGGTCAACTTTAACAAAACCTTTGCTTCCAACGCCTGAAGGTACTGTTTTGAAGAAATTGTCAATTAATTCTTTGAGTTTTGGCTGGACTTCTTTTATTGTTAAGTTTGTTGTGACTAATCTCATACCGCAGTTTATGTCAAAACCTATGCCTCCTGGAGAAATGACTCCTGTTTCTGTGTCGAAGGCTGCAACTCCTCCAATAGGAAACCCATAGCCCCAATGGCCGTCAGGCATGCAATATGAATATTTTTGGATTCCGGGCAAGCATGCAACATTAGTAACTTGATTGAAAACACCAGGATCCATTGCATCAACTATTTTCTTTGTTCCATAAATTCTTGCAGGAACTTTCATTCCTTTTTTGTATGTAATTGGAAGTTCCCAGACTACTTCGTTTATCTGCTTTAGTTCTTTTGGAGGTCCTGGTTGGTTTTCCATGTAGTTTTTAGAAATCTGAGGTTTATTTAAAGGTTTTGTGTGCGGTTTTATTCCATTTATTTTCCATATTGTAAATAAATAGCATTATTTTGACAAAAAAACCATTTTTCTCGACGGTGAAATGGAGCGAAAGGTTTATATAATATTGACACTAATCTTTATACCGTTGAGGGCATAAATCTGGTAAATATTTTTCATTTGAAATAGCAAATATTTAGTCCAAAAACTAAAGCAAAATGGAAGACAACAAAGATGAATATGGTGCAAAAGACATTCAAGTTCTTACTGGTTTGAGTGCTGTAAGGAAAAGGCCTGCAATGTATATAGGCAGCACTGGATTAAGAGGATTGCATCATCTTGTTTTTGAGGCTGTGGATAATAGCATAGATGAAGCTCTGGCTGGTTTTTGCGATAAGATTATTGTAATTATACACAAAAACAATTCTGTGACAGTAATAGATAATGGGAGGGGCATACCTGTTGGCATGCATCCAAAATACAATAAGCCTGCTGTGGAAATTGTAATGACTAAATTGCATGCAGGGGGAAAATTTGACAAAAATACATACAAGGTTTCTGGTGGCTTGCATGGAGTTGGTATTTCTGTAACAAACGCTTTATCAAAAGAATTAACTGTGGAAGTCAAGAGAGACAAGAAAATATATCAGCAAAAATATGCTCAAGGAAATACTATAACCGAACTTAAGGTAATAGGGGAATGCGATGATACAGGGACAAAAGTAACATTTTTGCCGGATCCTGAAATTTTCTCAGAAACAGAATTTCATTTTGAAACTTTATCCAGCAGGTTAAGAGAGTTGGCTTTTTTGAATAAAGGAATCCATGTAACATTGTTTGATGAAAGGACTGGCAAAAAGCAGGAATTCCATTATGATGGTGGTATTGTAAGCTTTGTTGAATTTCTGAATAAAAACAAAAACCCCTTGCATAAGGTAATATATTTTGAAAAGGAAAAGAATATGGTTAAGGTGGAAGTTGCTATGCAGTATAATGTAGGTTACCAAGAGAATATCTTTACTTTTGCCAACAACATAAATACTCACGAAGGAGGTTCACATTTAAGTGGATTTAAAACTGCATTGACAAGAACAATGAACAACTATGCAGAGAAATTAAAGATCAATGATGTAAAGCTTTCAAGTGATGACTCAAGGGAAGGATTAACTACAGTTGTGTCTGTCCAGCTGCAGGAACCTCAATTTGAGGGCCAGACTAAAACAAAACTTGGCAATTCTGAAGTTAGGGGTATTGTAGAAAGTTTAGTAAATGAAAACCTAGGGATATTTTTTGAGGAAAATCCTAAGATAGCAAAACTTATTGTGGATAAATGCATAAATTCAGCAAAAGCAAGAGAGGCAGCTGCAAAAGCTCGTGATTTAACAAGAAGGAAAGGCGCATTAAACAGTCATTCATTACCTGGAAAACTATCTGATTGTTCAGAAAAGGACCCTGCTAAATGTGAAATTTATATTGTTGAAGGAGATTCAGCTGGAGGTTCAGCAAAGCAAGGAAGAAACAGGAATTTCCAGGCTATTTTACCGTTAAGGGGAAAAATACTGAATGTCGAGAAAGCAAGGCTGAATAAAATTTTCGAGAATGAACAAATAACTACTTTGATAACTGCCTTAGGCGCCGGAATATCTGAAGAATATGACATCAGCAGGTTAAGGTACCATAAGATAATAATCATGACAGATGCGGATGTTGATGGCGCGCATATAAGAACATTATTGCTGACATTCATTTACAGGTATATGAACTCTTTAATCACTTCAGGTTATATTTACATAGCTCAACCACCATTATTCAAGATTACCAAGAACAAAAAAATCCATTATGTTTATACTGATGCCCAGTTAGAGAAATTGCTTGAGGAAATTGGCAGAGACAATGTTTCTATGCAGAGATATAAAGGATTAGGGGAGATGAATCCCAAGCAATTGTGGGAAACAACAATGGACCCGGAAAACAGGACACTATTGCAAGTGAGTTTAGAAGATGCAGTTGAAGCTGATAAAATATTCACAATACTTATGGGTGACCAGGTAGAGCCAAGAAGAGATTTCATACAGCAGCATGCAAAGGAAGTTGCTAATTTGGATGTTTAAGGATGGCAGATTTAGCTACTATTATCGGTTACGTTGCAAGTACAGCAACAATTTCAGCTTTCTTACCACAAGTCATTAAAATATTAAAAACTAAAGAAACTAAAGATTTGTCTTTATTGATGTGGATTGTCTTTAATATTGGAGGAACCTTGTGGCTGATATACGGGATTATGATTGAAAGCTTTCCGGTTATTTTGACAAATGTATTATTATTGTTTTTTGGTTTGACTATATTGGTCTTGAAGGTTAAGTATAAATAAATACATAAGCTTTTTAAACCCGTATTTATTCCGAGATTAGAAATGGCAAAAGCGAAAATACTGAAGAAGGAATGGCACCCTATTCTAGCTCCAAAAATATTTCAGAGTGCTGTTTTAGGAGAAACTCATGTTTATGATCCGGAGCAAATGATTGGAAAAGGCGTTACTGCAAACCTTATGAGCCTGACTAGTGATGTAAAAAGGCAGAATGTAAACATCCACTTTGAAGTTTTTGATGTGCAGGATGGCAAAGCAATTACTAACGTTGTTGGCTATTACATGGTCCAGTCATCAATAAAAAGATTGATTAGAAGGAATATTGAGAAAATAAGTATGTCGTTTCCGTGCAAGACATCAGATAATAAAACTATTCAGCTTAAACCATTATTGATTACAAGATCATCAACAACAGGTTCTGTTGCAACAAGGATGAGGAGAAATGCCCAGGATTTACTTGTAAAGCATATAAGTTCTATTAGCTATGATAATCTTATTAATGATTTGGTAACCCACAAATTGCAAAATTCTTTAAAAAAGACTTTGAGTAAAATTTACCCATTAAGGATGTGTGAAATAGGGTCAATGGAAATAGTGGATTTAGAGAAGAAGGAACAGGTTAAAAGCAAGGCAAAAACTGAGAAGAAGGAAAGACCAGCGAAAAAAGTTGAAGAGAGCAAAGAAGGAGAGAAAGTAAAAGAAGGCAAAGAGGCACAGAAAGAAGAAAAGAAACCAGAAGAAGCAAAAGAAAATAAAGAAGCTTCTCAGAAAGAAAAACCAGAGCAAAAAGAGACAAAAGATACAGAAAGTAAGGAAAAAACAGAACAAACTGCATAATTCTTATCCAAACATATTAAAATACATCCTATTTTTCTTTATTGTACAGCCCTGTAGTGTAGCGGTCAAGCATATGAGGTTCTGGGCCTTGGGACCCAGGTTCGAATCCTGGCGGGGCTAGTTTTAATATGAAACTAATAGCACAAG
>CAYXMT010000047.1:0-5113 GCA_964466175.1 uncultured Methanosarcinales archaeon
GATATATGGCCTCCACAGGCAAATGCCTCCTTTTTCCTTTATCAGACCTAAACCAACCCCTGCCTACACCTGAATTATTATGGATAT
Organism: uncultured Methanosarcinales archaeon; assembly: GCA_964466175.1. Taxonomy (GTDB): domain Archaea; phylum Nanobdellota; class Nanobdellia; order Woesearchaeales; family GW2011-AR4; genus JACPJP01. The sequence continues at coordinate 88 of CAYXMT010000047.1, forward strand.
AATTCAAAAGGTTATTGAGCTGTCCAATTGTAACATCCATAGCCTTTTGATAATCATCATGTGACCTATAGACTCTTCCCTCAGTACCAAGTTCTGTTTGTAATAATGTTTTTAGCTCTCCTTCAAGCTCAACAATCCTCTGTTTTTTATCTTCAAACTCTGGATTACTCTTTGCTTCAGCATTTGCATAAAATTCCCCTTTATTTGCTGTAAACAGTTCTTTTCTTCCCTGATGAATATCCGCAATAGTTATTCTTCTTTGTTTCATAATCTTTTTTTTCTGCTGCATCAAATCCTCAATCACCTTCTTGAGATTATTTATTATTTTCCTGACTAGATTATCATAACGACCCCTTATCTCATCAATGGGTAATTTTGCCATTATGTTCTACCTCTGATTTCATTTTCAGCCGCGTCTAGGGCCTGTTGGACTTCCCTGAGCTCAATTAATAATAAGGATATGCCTGCAAAACGGGCGTGTATGTCCGGATCTTGAATTTTTTGTTGTAACTGCGCTTCCAATCCTGTCAGCCTTTCCCTTGCATTCTGTATATGTACTGATTGCTCTTGAGCATCCCTTTCTCTTTGCGTAGCTGTGTCATCCGTGGGCAGGGTGGTGGCAGGGGGGGTTCCGGGTCTATCTCCAGTTAGCCAATTCCAAGCACCTCTTCCCAAACCACCAGCCCATCCATGAGCAGATGCTTGTCCTTGACCTCCACCAAATATTCCAATTACATTCCATATAAACATTATGACGACAACTGCAAACAATATACTGAAGTAGGGGAACGAAGTATTAAAATATCCCATCTTCTCAACTACAGTTGCATTGATGCTCCATAATATCCATGCAGCTGCCCCATAAATCAGAGCCTTAACAAATGGAACTGTAACCTGATGTGCAATGTACATCCCAGCTGCCACAGGTACTACCCAAATTATTATGCCTGCTAAAAGCCCGTAAGTCTGGAATATGCTGACTAGCATAGTATAAGGTATCATAAGAGCGCCCATCAAAGCAATAACAATAGCAACAACAGTTGCAACATTTTTATTGTCTTTAAACACAAAGCCAGCGCCGAAATAAACCACAGAAAACAATAAAAGCCAAACCAAAAACTTCGCCCAGAAAATAGCAGCTTCATCCCCTCCAATTAATTTTTCCAGAGTAATTACCTCCGGCAGAAATGCAAATAGTTCTCTTATAGTATCAAATGCACTTCCTAAGCCCCCATCTTCTGCAGCAGAAACAACATTAGGAAACAGACTCATAATTAACATTGAAGAAATAAATAACAAAAACACCTTTTTTTTGCTCAGGATTATCACCATAGCTATCTAACTTAATCTTCCTCAGAATTATATATAAACTTTTCCTTTTAAGAATGATAAAACCCACGACCAAAAACTATCTTATGCTTGTTTTGTTAAAAGTTCCTATTAATCCCCAAATGTGTATTATAAAATTATAAAATCCTTATCTCATCTCTTGCAAGGTAGAAATCAAACAACCCATTTATTTTTCCATTGACTACTTTTAGATTTTCCTAATGATAGTCCCCATAATCTAACAAGATTCTGGATATTAATTGCAGCTAACTCTCTGTTGAAGTTCTCTATTTCATTTTCAATACTTCTAGAATTTTCAACAAAAAAAGATTCAGCCTCATTCTGTGCTCTTCTAATACTTCTCCTTCTTCTTTCATCAGACCATTATACACACCATTATTCATTAATGTTAGCATGGCCTAAATCACGTTTAATTCTTTGCAATACCCTTACCATATCTCTCATTTGACATCCTAATAAGTTAGATTATTTTATCTTTGTTTACATTTAAGTGATCAATGTATTTCCTAATTATATCTCGTAGTTCTCCAACAGTTTTATGCTCTACCCCTGAATGAGGCACGCTAAGTTTTCGTTCAATATCATTGAGATAAGCAATTAAACTGGTAATTGAGTGCATATCTTGGTCAAATACAAGCGATCTCTCTCTGATTAGTCTTAGCCTATCTGCAATATCTTTATGGTCAATTTCTAGGTCTTTAATACGCTCTACTCTCTTGTGTAAGTCTTTAAGTCTATCCAACATTTCTGTTCTCCTCCAGAATAGTTGGACTTTAGGGTCTTCTTGATCAAGTTTTTTAACCCATGACATAATACCATCCACTTCTCGCCGCTTTAGCTTCTCATCCTTATGTAGTGTACGATATTCATCAAGATATCTCTTAATATTTTCTATATTTGATATTCTTACCCCCCAACCAATCTGCCATTCACCAGCCGCATTAGTATATCTTACTTGTTCAATCCCAAAGTCTTCTTGCTTAAAGCCCAAGAAGAACATTGCTTTTCTAAAAATATATTCGGTTGTATTTGAATGGCCGCCCATAGCACTAGTCAAGAAACCATACAATCCAGATATTATTGCTTGAAATTTACCAATATTCTCAAAAGACAAGCTTTCATATTTAGCCAATAATTTTAACAACTCATCATCTGACATAGATTTAAGTTTTTTATCTAATTGGTCATCAGCGAAGTTTTGATAAGGCCCCTCTTCTTTTGCAATAGTATATATAAATCTTCTTGGAGATGAAGATATCCTGGTAGGAGTTCTGCCAATAGTGTCTAGGCAAGGTATGATGGTATTGTCCCTCTTAATACCTCTCAAAATAGAAATTTTCTGGCCTATATCCATATCTTCACCTATTTTTCTGAATGCATCGTAGCCTTTGATAAGTGCATATGCTTCTGCTGTGTAGGCACAGTTCCATCCGCCAGTTACAATCCTATGCCAATTAAAATTCCAGTTTTTAGCTGGTAATCTCATAGAAACATTTCCCCCCCTAATGGATAATTTTTCACTTTGTAATATTCTTTCAATAAAATACCATAATCTTCGCTCCATAAACATAAGGTCATTCTGTTTTAAAATCTCTGGGTCCCTGTCCTGGACACCATATACTGCATCAAGATGGGGATATTTATCCAGTATCCTAATCACATTGTAAATTGTCTTGTTGTCAATAGTATGGTGGTCACAATCTTCAGTTTCAATATAAAGTGGTCCGCTTTGGCTTCCTCTTGAAATAGATCTTAATAAAATTAAGTCAGTCATTATCTTCCTTGCAAGTCCTACACCCCTTTTTCCATAATGATAAGATTCTTCAAACTCAACATTAACCCAGTTTAATTTAATATGAGGATTCTTTTCCTTAAATTCAAGTATAGATTGTATAGCTTCAGTATCTTCTGGCATTCCTCTTCCCCGATTAAGTATAACATTAAATTCATACAACGAAGGGTCTAATAAAGAAACAACATTGCTCTTTTGAGTGGAATAAGCTTCTAGGAATTTAAGGACATTTCTACCCTCATTATAGGCAGGAGCAAGGACAGCAACCCTGCAATTTGGATCCATATCTAAAACACTTTCTTTTTCTTTCAGTCTTTCTAACATTTGAAGATAGTCTTGTGATTGAATTGCCAAATACTGTTGGATAGCATTCCTTTCCCTTCCAACATCTTTTATTAATGGATTGCCCCTTCTATCTATATATGCAATAGTACCATCTTCTTTTAATACTCTTTTGATGCAAGGCATCAATTCAAGATTAATTTTTTTTGCCCAACCAATATAATCTTCTAAATTCCACAAATTATATCCGCCATAAGTACTATAATAAGCGCTATAATAGGTCGGATAAATCTTTTCAGCAGGGGTAGTAGGAAGTTCAGGTGATGATTTTCCCTCAAATACCTTTAATAAAACTTCAAATTCAATAAAATTGAAATCAAGAGGTTTTACTGATCCAAATTTCTTTTTATCTATTAATGCACCCCTCCATCCTGTTTGTCCTTGGATAATTTCCATCACAATTTTGTATTTTCCAGGAGTCGGTGCATTTGGAATTATTCTACGTGGATTTCCAACTTGAGGGGTTATAGGAATATCAATGTAAGGATCAAAAGTAATTTTATATCTTTGATTTATATTAGAAGGTTCAACGTAGGTATTGAAAAAATTATATTTATATCCTAAAGTACCACCTCTTCCATTATATTCATAAATTTCCCTAGCATGAGAGAAAGTGACACGCAAATTGAAAACAGTAGGATCCATAATTACTCCATCTGATACTCTTTGAATATAACATACCCATCCTAACCTGATTTTTCCAGAGCCCTTATTTAGAATAAAATCAATTTCTCCTGCTCCATATCCCTCCCCTCTACCACTCCAACCATCTGGAATTTTCATTTTTTGGCCCATTGTAAATTCAGGTTTATGGAGCGATCCAAATTTCGGAGGATGTGGAAGTCTTGGGTTCTTTCTTGGTATAATGGTTACATTTGGCGTACCAGGAGGAACCTTAGCACCAGGAGGAACCTTAGCACCAGGAGGAACCTTAGCACCAGGAGGTTCACCCCCAATATCAATATAATAATCAGCATAAGCAAACTTTTCAGGGCAATTAACTGATTTTAGTATTAATCTAATTATGTATCTCCCACTGGCCAATCCAGCAGGTATATCAGCTACAACTACAAATGTTGTTGCACTTTCCCTATAAGCATGATTAAATTTAAGTACCCCACCATTCATTCTTCTTCCTTGATGGAGAATATTATTTATAAGTCTCCATCCAGCATTTTCATTTTTTGAACCATCATAATCTAAATCTTCAATAAGATTATTAGAGGGATCATAGACTTGTGATGTGTAGATAAAATCCTCTGTTACTTTCCCATCATTTCTAACAAAAAACGAGAATTTTCTTTCTTTAGTAAGAGATTTAATTCTTTTATTAGGCGATTTAGGTACCTCTACTCTAATTGAAACTTTGTCACAAGGAAAAATCTTAGGACGCGGACCAGTTCCAGGACCAGGCTCACCAGGCCTACCAGGCTCACCAGGCCTACCAGGCTCACCAGGACCACCAGGCTCACCAGGACTACCAGGACCACCAGGCCTACCAGGCTCACCAGGCCTACCAGGCTCACCAGGACCACCAGGCTC
>CAYXMT010000048.1:0-5013 GCA_964466175.1 uncultured Methanosarcinales archaeon
CCATCTTTTTTTACCTAATAAAAACTATACAGAATTCTTTCCAAACCACCTCTTTTTTTATCTTTCTTCTACGTCTATCCTTATCTCAATAATATCAAGTCTTGTTCTTGGTTCTATTTCAACAAAATTATTTCCTTCTTCTATGAAATTAGGATCATCACCATCATTTAGTGTTTTTGTAAATATCTTATCTTCAGTATCAATCGAGGACAATCTGTCATTTATGTTCAGATCCGCTCTTTTATTCCTGTCGTCATCAATAAACTCAATTGTCAAAACAATATCCACATCACCATTTTCAATATCATCAATTAAACTTTGATTAACCTCAAAAAAGTAAACATTTGTTTTTACTTCTTTTTCCACAAATTCCACTTTTATTTGTTCGACACTATAGCTGCCGGCATTAGTCCTGAAAATTACCTTGTTTTCTCCAGCATCTAAAATACCTATAGGTATTGGCTGCCTGTAAGAGTCTTCACATACAGGAACAGCTGAAAATACGTTCCTGCTATTGACAGAAATATCCAAAACACCTACTTTTGCCTCGCTCTTGCAGTACGGAACAAACCTTAAGTCAGCCCTTTCTATATTGTACAGTTCAGTTGTCGTTAATGTAAATACATTCCTGCTCTCCTGTTTGCTCCGATCAGTTATATCCCCTATCACCTTTATGTCATCAAGGTTGTATTCATTTGTTTTCCAGAACCCAAATCCAACAGAAGAAACACTAAACTCAAGCGTATTCATATCCAAAAGTAAATTTCTGTTTAATCTTATTGGAGCAACAGTCTCTCCGGAGATATCATTCTCATATACAACTTCATTATTCAGTTCAATTGTTAAAATACCTTCATGCTTCTTGGCTTTAAAAGTTAAAATAACATTATCTGTATTTCCCAGGTCATCTATGCCAAAGCTCACAGTCCTGCTTTTATCATCAAACCAGCCATTCCTTACTATAATCGGATTTATTCTTTCAAGTTCTTTTGCATCTGTCTGTTCAAACAAAAATATATTTGGAACAGTCTTGTCTATCACACCTTCAACAGTGGTAAGTTTCCCGGGAAATTCTCTTAGCAGCATGTCCTCATCATCTCCTCCAGATGAGCTGCTGGAGGTTTTACTTACGCTTTTATTCTCGAGCAATGCTTCTCTCTCAGATTCCGGAAGAAACAATATATACAGAATAATCAATCCGGCAATAACAGCTACCAAAACCGCAGCATTAGTACCACCTTGAGCTTTTCTCAAAAATTATCACCTTTTATGTTTATGCACAAAAATATCAATTTTCGGCACACCGGAAATGCCTTCCATTTCCCAGTATACTAGAAATTCTATTAACTCTTTAGAGTTATTGAATTTCTATTATACCTACTTTTGTGTAAAAAATGAATAGCTTAATATTTAAATGTATCGAAATTATTTATAATTTCAGATATTTATACTGGAAAACTTTGTTTTCAGCTGTTTAAATGTTTTGATTAATATAGTCAAAAAATAGTTAAAATTTAATAAAAACAATATAAAAATAGAATATATATCCAAAAAAACAAAAAACAAAATGAAAATAATACATTCTGACCTTAAAAAAGGAGAAATCAAAGTAAAAGTTGAAAATCTGGATGATTTATGGTACCTCAACCAGATAATAGAAAAAAACGATCTTGTTAAAGGCAAGACTCTTAGAAAGATAAAGATAGGAGAAGAAACACAAAGAAAGCAAAAAACAGTAAAAAAACCGGTCTTTCTGCTCCTGCAAGTAACACAAGTTGAGTTTAGCAAAACCTCCAATATTCTAAGAATTTCCGGACTGGTAAAAGAAGGTCCTGAAGATGTACCTTTAGATTCTCATCATACATTCAATATCGAAGAAAATTCCATTATAGCAGTAATAAAGCAAAAATGGCTCAAATTCCAAATAAACAAAATAAAAGAAGCATCCAAAGAAGCCACAGCCAAAATATTAATCTGCGTGCATGACCGAGAAGAAGCGTATTTTGCATTAATGAAAAAATACGGTTACCAGGTTCTAACAAACATCAAAGGCAATGTAACAAAAAAAGCAGATGTAAAGCATGTGGAAAGTAATTTTTACAGAGAAGTCATTAAACAGCTGGAAGAATATGACAAAAGATACGCCTTAAGTAAAATAATCCTCGCAAGCCCTGCTTTCTGGAAAGAAGAATTAATGAAAGAGCTTAAAGATGAAAATATAAAAGAAAAAATAATATTAGCAACATGTTCTTCTGTTACCGAGAACGCATTCAACGAAGTTCTAAAAAGACCTGAAACAGAAAACGCATTAAAACAAGACCGTATCGCAAAAGAATTCAAGCATGTTGAAGAACTTTTTGCAGAAATATCAAAAAATAATCTGGCATCTTACGGCTTAAAAGAAACAAAAAACGCGGCTACATCCGGAGCCGTAAAAACATTGTTGATAACAGACAGCTTTATACAGAAAAAAAGAAATGAAGATAAATATGAAGCGATAGAAGAAACAATGAAAACAGTAGACAGTACAAAAGGAGACATAATCATAATAAGCTCGGATCACGAAGCAGGTAAAAAATTAGACGGTTTAGGTGGAATAGCTGCTATTTTAAGGTTTAAATTGAATTATTAGTCAGGCTGTGCCTCGTGAATTGCGAGCGAACTCGCTTCGCTCGTCGCGGGCGGTGGGTGGGAAGAATAACAAGATGATATTAACCAAAACTGCCCGTGAATTGCATGTGAGCAAAGCGAACATGTGGCTTTCAGGGACTTTTGACTTCAGTTCCGCTCTGGCACAGCCCATCATTAAACAAAAATTTTATATTCTAATAAAAAAGAGGGAACCAATATGCCTGAAAATTACATAACTTCAATTCTGAAAGAAAACCGTGTTTTCCACCCATCTAAAAATTTCAGCAAACAAGCCCATATAAAAACCACGAAAGAATACGAAACCCAATACAAGTATTCAATCAAAAATCCGGAGAAATTCTGGGCAGAAAAAGCAGAACAATTAGACTGGTTCAAAAAATGGAAAACAGTTTTAAGAAATGACAAAGGATTTTTCAAATGGTTTGAACATGGAAAATTAAATGTATCTTACAACTGCCTGGACAGAAACATAAAAAATAACAAAGACAAAATAGCACTAATCTGGGAGCCAGAATCAGGAAAGAATAAAACATACACTTATGGGCAATTATTGAAAGAAGTTTGCAGACTTGCTAATGTTTTGAAGAAATTAGGCGTTAAAAAAGGACATGTTGCGGAAATTTACCTTCCAATGATACCAGAACTTCCAATAGCCCTGCTTGCCTGCGCACGCATCGGTGTTATACACTCTGTTGTTTTTGGAGGCTACAGTTCTGACGCACTAAAAGACCGCATCCAGGATTTAAAAGCAGAACTATTGATAACAGCAGATGGAAGTTTTAGGAACGGAAAAATATATCCCTTAAAAGACAATGCTGATAATGCTGTCAAACAATGCCCAACAATCAAAAAAGTTATTGTTGTTAAAAGAGCCAAAAACAAAATCCATATGAAAAGAAACAGGGATTACTGGTTTCATGAATTAATTAATGAAAAAGGAATAAAAGATTCTTGCAAACCAGAGAGCATGGATTCAGAAGACCCATTGTTTATTCTACATACTAGTGGAACAACAGGAAAGCCAAAAGGAGTTTTACATACACAAGCAGGTTATTTACTTTACGTCTACCAGACTTTCAAATGGATTTTTGATATAAAAGACAATGATATTTATTTTTGCACAGCAGATATAGGCTGGATTACAGGACATAGCTACATAGTTTATGGACCATTAGCCAATGGAGCAACATCATTAATGTTCGAAGGCTCTCCAAAGTATCCAAAACCAGACAGATTCTGGAAGATTATTGATAAATATAAAGTAACAATTTTCTATACAGCCCCAACTGCAATAAGGGCATTGGCAAAAGAAGGTGACAACTGGCCAAAAAAATGCAGCCTAAGCAGCTTAAGATTATTAGGAACAGTCGGAGAGCCAATAAACCCGGAAGCATGGATATGGTATCACAATATTATTGGAAAGAAAAAATGCCCTATTGTTGACACATGGTGGCAGACAGAGACCGGAGGAATCTTAATAACACCTTTGCCAGGAGCAACCACCTTAAAGCCAGGCTCTGCAACCAAGCCATTTTTCGGAATAGAAGCAGGAATACTAAAAGAAGATGGCAAAAAAGCAAAAGTCAATGAAGGAGGCTATTTAGTTATCAAAAAACCCTGGCCAGGAATGCTCAGGACAGTCTGGAGAAACCCAAAAAAATACAAGGAGAAATATTTTGGAAAATTTCCTGGAATCTATCTTACAGGAGACAATGCAAAAATAGATGAAGATGGTTATTTCTGGATCATGGGCAGGACTGATGATGTTATAAAGGTAGCAGGCCATAGGATTGGAAGTGCAGAAGTAGAAAGCTCATTAGTAAGCCATAAAGCAGTTGCAGAAGCTGCCGTAGTTCCATACCCTCACGAAATAAAAGGGCAGTCAATTTATGCATTTATTATTTTAAAGAAAGGCAACAAAAAAAGCGAAGGCCTAAAAGACGAATTAAGAAAACACGTATCTAAGCATGTAGGCCCAATAGCAAAACCAGAAAAAATACAGTTTACAGATGATTTGCCAAAAACAAGGTCTGGAAAAATAATGCGAAGAATTCTAAAAGCAATTGCAGCAAATACTGAAGAATATGGCAATATAACTACCTTAGCAGACCCAAGTATTGTCAAAAAACTGGAAATAGAAAAAATAAAATAAAATCAAAACATCAATGATTTATCTATTACAAGTAATACCATAAAGACCTTTTCTTGATATCTCTACACAAACTTTATATATAAGTTCCATTTAAGATTTCTTAACTGCGTAGTTAAAATACAACGACCCTAAACATCAATGGTAGTACCAGGTCGGGGTAAAAAAACGTAACATATTAATAGTAGTATCAATTCATTTGTCCCCTTTTA
>CAYXMT010000049.1:0-4962 GCA_964466175.1 uncultured Methanosarcinales archaeon
AGATAAAGAAAGTTTTTGCTCCTTGCCTTAATGTCAAGGATGAAAAAATCCTTGTTGTTGGCGATACTGGCTTTGAAAACAGAAATATAGCTGCTGTTTTGTCAGGAGCTTACTACCTTGCAGCTCAGCAATTAAACTTAGATACAAAATTGGTTTTCCAGAAAGTAAAAAGCAGAGGAGATGTTGCAGATGAAGATATTGTTAATTCTCTATCAGAACTGCCAGACCGCAATGTTATAATACTTAACATGTCTGATAAGCTTGGGAGCATAAAAGACCTTGGAAAGAGTTTTAGAAAATGGTCTAAGAAAAAATCTCATAGATTTGTTTCTGCAATGAGTTTGGGAGATTTAAATACAGATAAAGTTGGAGCAATTACAGATGCAATAGATGTTAGCTATAAGCCTTTTCAGGCAAGTCATAAGAGATTGAGAGAGCAGTTTGATAGTACTGATGAAATACATGTAACAACAGAAGCAGGAACTGATTTGTATTACAACATAAAAGGAATTAATGGAATTTCTGCAGATGGCAACTACACATCACCTGGGTCTGGTGGAAATTTACCAGCTGGAGAAGTTTATGCGCCTCCTAATGGGAAAAGAATAGATGGCAAGATAGTTATTGATGGCAGCTCCAGAGTTCAAAATGGTACAATACTTGTAAAAGACCCAATAACCCTTACAATTAAAGATGGGAATATTACTGAAATATCCGGGGGAAAAGAAGCAAAAGAGTTAGAGAACACATTAAACTGGGCTGCTTCTGTGGCAAAGCACCCTGGTTCTGTCAGGAGAATATGTGAGCTGGGTATAGGGCTAAATCCAAAAGCGCAAATAATCGGTGCAACAATTGTTGATGATAAGGTTTTAGGAACAGCACATGTAGGTATAGGTTCTAATTACTGGTTTGGCGGGAATATTTATGCTATAATCCACATTGACCAGGTCTTTAAAGCTCCTAAGATTGAATTTGATGGGAAGGTTATGGAGATTTGATTATTCTTCCTCTTCTTCCAGCATCCACTTGGGCAAATCCACTTTAGGGTATTTTTCTTTAGAACTCTCAAAATAAGTACCTTTTTCTTTCATAAATTTATGTAAAATTGAATAAATATATAAACTTTTATTAGTAATGGTTAGTGATTACAGAAAAAAATGTATAAATTCAATAATAATGAATAACAATAATTAAAATACAATGACGAAAAAACAATATTAAAATGAAATACAAACAAGTGATTTTGGTAAGGGAAGATTTAAAGCTTCCGAAAGGTAAGTTAGCTGTTCAAACTGCACACGCTTCTTTAGATTCTGCCTCAAAATCAGATAAGAAAATATTGGAAAAGTGGAAAGACCAGGGCGCGAAAAAAGTTGTTCTTAAGGCTGCAGACGAAAAAGAATTGTTTAAATTGATGAGCCAACTTGAAAATGAAGGGATTAAAGTTGCTTTGATTAAGGATGCCGGCCATACTGTTGTTGAGCCTGGGACTATTACATGTTTAGGTGTTGGTCCGGATTTGGATGATAAAATTGACAGGGTAACTGGAAAATTAAAGATGGTTTAGATATTTCAAATTTATTTGAAAGAATGAAAATTTAATAAATTTTCATTAGTTTTTTAAATACTCTTAAATTCTAAAATTCTCATTGGGCCCATAGCTCAGCCTGGTAGAGCGATTGGCTCTTATTGGAAAAAGGATTTTCCAATCCTTTTGCACACAAAAGTAACCAATAGGTCAGGGGTTCGAAACGGCTGGTTACGTGCTTGACTCTCGTAACTGTTTACGAATGTCCCCTTGGGCCCATTTTTATTTAAGAATCAAATTATATTTATGCTGGTTTCTGTATCGCTGGCCCAATACCACGTATTGTTATTTTAGGGTCTGACCGGTCATGACCATTATCGATGCACCTTCTTAAAAAAGGTTCCAGCCCTTCAAAACTTTGCCCACGAAAATCATCGACTTTTCTGTATATATGGCTGGTACCAGGGCTTAAACCAGCATCTTCTAATGGATGTCTGCAATTTTCAGGACATGTTGCTGATGTCCCATTTTTAAGGGCATCATACACTAAAATCTTTACCATAACCCTTAAAGAATATAATATCTTTTTAAAAAGTATTTGGTAAGAATAAACATGGAGACCAAATATAATCATTTCCCAACTAATTCCTGCAGCACATTATAAGCTTTCATTGAATCTTTCTTGCCTAATATAAAAGTCATTTCTGTCATTGTTGAGACTATTTCAAAGATGTTTATCTGCTCCCAGGCCAGTTTTCTTGTTGCAGTGAAGACGACTCCAGAAGTCTCAAAGAACTCTTTGGAATCAAAGATTATAGTTAATGCAACTAAATCAAACTCTTTATTGAAGATCTTTTCTCCTTTTAGGAAATTAGCGAATTTTTCTTTATATTTTTCATTAGTAACAATGCTGACTTCATTGCTGCCTAAAATCACATTTAGGGTATCTCCTTTCTCAAAGTCTACCAGGTTATACAAATTTTTAATTTTATTCAATAAAGCGTTAGATTTAAGGATATTAAAGTCCATAATATTTGTTCTCATTATAATTTCTCCTTTAAACTTGAACTTACTGATTTTTTTGTCAAAACCCTGCAGTTCTTCTGCATATCTCCTCAAAGCCATTATAATTGCAGATTCTTTTACGGTTTTGCCTAGTTCATGTTCAAATTTAGGCTTTAACTGCTCAGCTAAACTTCCATAACTAATCAGCTCTTTGCTCATTGCTTCCAGCAAAAAAGAATTTTCTCTTACAGCTTTCTTGACTAAATGACTTACAGTTACCATATTGTGTGTACCCGCATGTTATTATTTATAATTGTTACTATAATAACATAATGTTTATATAGTATATAAATGTTCCTATCATGATTAAAAATGAAAAGGGATAGTTCTTTAGAAAAAGGAGAGTTGGATGAGGAGGATAAGTTTAAAAAGATTAAATTTTCTCCTGATACTACCGATGTTATGTCCGACTTTTCAGACAAATAAGTGATGGTTTTGAAAATAGGATTGTTATTCAAAATCCTGATGTGAGTATACAAAATGAAAACAACGGAAAATTACATATTTTCCAACTTTCATTTTAAAGTTATATAATCAAAACAATTGTTTAAAATGAAAACAGCCATAATTGGGTATGGAAGAATGGGACATGAAATTGAGAAGATTGCTTTAGATAAGGGTATGAATGTAGTTAAGATAGACTCAACTGCAGAAGATGCAGATTTCAAGGAAATCAATGAAGAGTCATTAAATGGAGTAGATGTTTGCGTGGAATTTACGCATCCTGATAGTGTAATGGACAATATCAAAAAAATTTCAAAGCTTGGAAAAAATATTGTAGTAGGTACAACCGGATGGTATGACCATATGGGTGAAATTAAAAAAGTAATTAAAAATACAAAAACAGGCTTTATATGGTCTGGAAATTTTTCAATCGGAGTAAATGTTTACTTTAAGATAATTGAGAATGCAGCAAAAATAATTGATAAAGTAGATGACTATGATGTTTTTGTTCATGAACTCCACCATAACCAGAAAGCAGATAGCCCATCAGGCACTGCAGTAATGATAGCTGATATTTTGAAAGAAAATATTGGCAGAAAAAAGAAAATTGTGACAGAGGAATTGAAAAGGAAAATTGAGCCGGATGAATTGCATGTATCATCAACCAGGGGAGGCACAATACCAGGGACACATATTGTGGGACTGGACAGCAATGCAGATACAATTGAGTTAAAGCACACTGCCAGAAACAGAAGCGGATTTGCATTGGGAGCAGTAATGGCTGCTCAGTGGATTAAAAGCAAAAAAGGATTTTATGATATAGACGATTTAATGAAAGATATCGTAGGAGGTAAATAAAAATGTTTAAAGGAGCTATGACTGCTATTGTTACACCGTTTAATGAAGATGGTTCATTAGATTTAGAATCATTAAAGAAATTTATAGATTTTCAAATCAATAATAATATTGATGGATTAGTGCCATGTGGGACTACGGGGGAAAGCCCAACTTTAGAGTTTGATGAGCATAAGCAGGTTGTTAAAACAACAATCGAACAAGCAAATGGAAAGGTTCCAATAATAGCAGGTGCTGGGAGCAACTCCACTAAGCATGCAGTTGAACTTACAAAACTCGCGGCTGATCTTGGCGCAAATGCAACTTTGCACGTTTGCCCTTATTACAATAAACCAACACAGGAGGGATTATTTAGGCATTATAGCGAAATTGCAAAAGCAGCAGACATTCCAGTAGTTGTTTATAATATCAAGGGAAGAACTGCTATAAATATGGAAACAGCAACTTTAGCTAGATTGCAAAAAGAACACTCTAATATTGCGGCAGTAAAAGAAGCTTCGGGAGACATAAATCAAATGCAGGATGTAATTAATACGTTGCCTAAGGATTTTGATGTTTTATCTGGAGATGATAGCATGACAGTCCAATTAATGAAAATCGGAGGAAAGGGTATAATATCAGTAGCCAGTAATATAATTCCCCAGCAGGTCCATGATTTGACTCAAGCTGCTTTGGATGGAGATTTTGAAAAAGCAGAACAGATGAATAAGGATTTAACACCATTATTTGAAGGAATTTTTATAGAGACAAATCCAATACCAATTAAGGCAGGTCTTGTAATGAAAGGAATGATTAAGGAATCTTACAGGCTTCCAATGTGCGAGATGCAACCTGAGAACAAGGAAAAATTAAAGAAAATTTTAACTGATGCAGGGGCTATCTAGGTCTATTTATAGTTAATTTATTTGAGGTCTAAAATTTATGGCAGATAAAAAACTTCCATTCAGCAAGGAACAAATATTAGGAATAATGAAAGCGTATCCTACGCCCTTTCATATCTATGATGAGGCTGGAATTAGAGATAATGCCAGGCGATTTAAGAAAGCTTTTAGTGTTTTAACAGGGTTTAA
>CAYXMT010000050.1:0-4633 GCA_964466175.1 uncultured Methanosarcinales archaeon
TAACTTTTTGTTATGAATTACAATCAAATCCTTAAAGAACTATATAATTTGGAAAATGTAAAGTTCAAGCAAAGTCTTGTAAATATGAAGGCGTTACTTAAAAAATTACATAATCCAGAAAAAAACTTAAGATGCATACATGTTGCTGGAACTAACGGAAAAGGCTCTGTTTGTGCAATGATTTCTTCTATTTTATCAAATGCCGGCTATAAAGTTGGAATGTATACAAGCCCCCATTTAAAGAAGTTTAATGAAAGGATAAGAATCAATAATAAATTAAGCTCTGATAAAGAAATAGCACAATATTATTTAAGAGTAAAAAAACATGTAACAAAACAGACCTTTTTTGAAATTACAACGGCAATGGCTTTTCTTTATTTCAAGGAAAAAAATGTTGATTTTGCTGTTTTGGAAATAGGTTTAGGTGGAAGATTGGATTCCACCAATGTTATTACACCCTTAATTTCCATAATAACTAATATTGGGATGGAGCATACAGAACACTTAGGAAATACAATAGAAAAAATAGCTTATGAAAAAGCAGGCATTATTAAGAAAAATGTTCCTGTTGTTACAGCAACAAAAGGAAAAGCATTAGCCACAATTAAAAAAATATCAAATCAAAGAAACTCAAAATTAATAGCCGTCAATAATAAAAAAATAAATTACAAATTGAGATTTAAAGGAGAATTTCAAAAACAAAATGCATCCATAGCAGCAAAAGCAATAGAAATACTAAAAAACAATGATAAAATAAAAATAACTAAATATAATATAATCAATGGTTTAAAAAACACAAAATGGCCTGGGAGATTCCAATTCATAGCTAAAAATATTTTAATTGATTCTGCACACAATCCATCTGGATTCAAAACTCTGGTTAAAGAATTAAAAAATATTGATTACAATAAATTAATCTTAATTATGGGTTTTTCCAATGATAAAGACGTAAAAACAATATCCCAAATAATAAAACCCTTAGCAGATAAAACAATAATAACAAAATCCAACAATGAAAAGGCAGAAAAACCAAAAATAATTAAAAGATATTTCAATAAGAATACATTAATAATAGAAAATCCAGAAAAGGCATTAAAATATGCAAAAAATATCGCATCAAAGAAAGATTTAATACTAATAACTGGTTCAATATTTTTAGTTGGTGAAGTGATATGAAAGAAAACCGGAAATATGAAATAGCTCGCGATAGTATGGCCTTTGGCAGCATTCTTTTTTATTTAATTGTAATAATAAGAGCCATAATTGGCAAATATATGCCCTTTGTTTACCAGCTTTTGATTGCAATAATAATTTTAATAATATCTTCTTTCATAATTAAAAATGCAAACCATCATTTAGCAAGATCATTTGTTTTAGTTGTCTTCACAAGCCTCTTTTACAAAGACAATATTTTTACTTTTTTTGCTGCCTTGCTATGGTTCTTCATGATAGGCTCTGCGTTTTATATAAAAGTAAATAAGAAATCAATAATAAAAGGAATAGTTTTGGGGATGGTTGCTACTTTGTTAAGTTATTTTTTGAGTTTGGTTATTTAATCCTAACGCTCTCTAAATTCCTTGGAGCAGTAGTTTCTAAGCGAAAATTCTTGTGCAAAGAACTTGCTAAGTCAAGGCATTTTGAGCTCTCACCATGGTTAATAATAATTTTTTTAGGTCTTGGCTCGCATTTGTTCACAAAATTCATTAATTGGGCTCTGTTGCTATGGCCGGAAAAACCTTCTACTGTATGCACATCTAACTTAATCTGCACAACTTCTTTTTTATTGCCATTCTTACCACTAGCTGTATATTCTCTCTCCCCTCTTTGTATTCTGCGACCTAATGAACCCTCTCCCTGATAATTGACAAATATCATTGAATTATTTTTGTTGTCAGCCAAATGCCTTAAGTACTCCACTGAAGGGCCTCCCTGCAGCATTCCGGATGTTGCCAATATAATGCATGGTCCTGTTTCTTCAATAAGCTGCATCCTTTCTTCCTGAGAACCAACTCTTTTGAAAATTTCAGATAAAAACGGATTCTGGTCTTTATGGAATATCAACTTCCTGATAGAATTGTTCAAAAATTCAGGATATGCTGTATGTATTGCAGTAACGTCCCATACCAAACCATCAATATAGACTGGTATCTTATCTAGTGTGCCATTCCTTACCATATTCTCAATAACAATCATTATTTCCTGCGACCTTCCTACCCCTAAAGTAGGTATTAGAATTTTTCCGCCGCGTTTTATTGTCTCTTTCACAATTTTTTTCAGTTCTTCATCACTCTGAAGCCTTTCTGCTGAACCATTATCTTTGCCGCCATAAGTAGATTCCAAAAGCAAAGTTTCCAAACGGGGAAATACAGTCACAGCAGGGTCTAAAAGAGAAGTTCTTCCATATTTTTGGTCTCCAGTATAAAGTATATTGTGCAGGCCATTGCCTACATGCATATGTATCATAGCAGAACCTAAAATATGCCCTGCATTATACATGGTAATCCTTACATCGGGAGTTACATCTGTAACTTCATCATATTCTAAAGTAATAGTATGTTTTACCATTTCCTTAATGTCATCTGTAGTAAACACAGGATCCTTTCCTTCTGAGCGCTGTATCTTAACAAAATCCAGCAGCATCAAAGACATAACATCTCTTGTTGGCTCTGTGCAGTATACTGGACCGCGATATCCATATTTGAATAAATAAGGCACAAATCCAGAATGGTCAACATGAGCATGGCTTACAATAACTGCATCCAAATCATTTATGTTAAATTCAGGAGCTTCTAAAAATGGGTAAGGATGTTGATCGTCAGCAACATTCACTCCGCAATCCAGTAAAATCCTGCTTTCAGGTGTCTGCAAAAACAAACAGCTTCTTCCAACCTGTCTGCCGCTTCCTAAATAGCTTATCCTTATCCACTCTTCCTTCTTGTCCCTTATCCAGCCGTCATAAATCCTATGGCCTGCCTTATCCAGGAACTTTCTTCTATAATCGCTGTTCTTATACAGAACTGCTCTTATTGTTTCTATTAATTTTGATCTTATTGCTGGCTTCCTGTTTATCAATGGAACCCAAAGAGTTTTGCTTCTTATATCTCTTAAAATAGAGCCTTGCTTTCCTATCGCTAATCCAGGCTTTTCTGCCTCTATTACAACCCTGGACCTTTGCGGGTCAAAAATTATCTGGTCAACTCCTGCTTCCTCAGGAATTATCTTCCTTATCTCAGCCTCAGCCTTTTCCATATCCATTGTAATACTAGGATCCGGCCTTAATTCCACTCTTTTCTTTATACTGTCAACTATCTTTTTGATAAGCCCGTTATTGTTCAGAAAGAAATCCTTGTCCTTTGTGTACAGCACAATGTTTGCTGCCTCAAAACTTGCCTCGCTTATCTTATCACTAGGCAAATCTTTCATTATTTCCTTCATTATTCCTGTTTCTGCCATTTATACACCGTTAGAAATTTTATTCATTGATTATTTTTATTGGATAAATATTTTCTAATTGTAACAAACTAAATTATCTATTGAATAATTCCTATCTTATTCCAGAACTTTTTTAGAATACCTTAAACCTCGATTTTTGTGGTAATTTCCTTTGATAAAACCTTTTTTACACCGTCTTTTGTTATGCTTACAATATTAATTCCATTGCCTGATGCTATATCTCTCTGTACAGCTGCATTTATGGATTTTACAGCTAATTTAACGCCTTCTTCCACGCTCATATTTTCCTTGTATAATGTTTCCAAAACACCATAAACCATTACGCTTCCTGACCCTGAAGTTGTGTAATCATCAACATCCACTATGCTTCCATCTGGAGCCAAATCATAAACATGAAATCCTTCTTCGTCTTTTCCACCAACGATAAAATGTGATATTCCTGGTATCATACTCATCTTCCGGATATTGTTGTAAACCATCATTGAAAGCAGATTTGCAGCTTCCTTGACACTAGTTTCTCTCTCAGTTCTTATTACTTTTAATTTTAGCTCTGCTCTTATGTATTTTGCCAGTAATTGAACATCAGATACAGTACCTGCAACTGTTACAGCTATATTGTCTGATATGTTAATTATCTTGTCAAACTTCTTATGCGAAATTAAATAACCAGATGTAGCTCTTTTGTCAGCTGCTAATACAACGCCATCTTTACAATGCAAAGCTAAAGTTGTTGTACCTGTTTTTAATTCCTTATCATCAACCATTTTTTATCTCAGAACTCTTGAAATGAGTAATTTGTATGTTGTATTTAAATGTTATGGTTTTGAATTTAATGACTTATGAATTTAATTAGTTCCGGGATGAATTAAAACAGGTTGTGATATAGTTGTAACCTTAAATTCCCGATTACGTAAATTGGCTAGCATTTGATTTAGCAATGCAATTTGAATAGGTACTTCTGACCCATGCCCATACACGCTATGATTTGTATCAAGCAAAACAAAACTCCCTTCCTCTTCTCTATCTACAACCCATTGATGTCTCCCCTTAGAATTAAGATTTAAATTAGATCTATCAGCTCCAAATACAAGTATTCCTTGTTCTGTTGTGTAGGAATCAAAAGAGTTATTATAAAAAATTCACTTCAAACTCTTCTCAAACAAATTATTTAATGTATCAA
>CAYXMT010000051.1:0-4535 GCA_964466175.1 uncultured Methanosarcinales archaeon
TCTCTTTCCTTTTTGTCTTTCTCAGTCTTGACTAAACCCATGCTATGAAAGAAATCATGAACTTTTTCTCTCCTTGCTTTATTTTTCCCTTTCCTTAATTTTTCCCTTTCTCTTTTTACCTTTAATTCTGCTTTTTCTCTTTTCTGCTCTTCTTCTCTCTTGAGCTTTAATTCCATCGCTTTTTGTTTTTCTTCTTTTTCCCTCTTTCTTTCAGCTTCTTCTGTTTTTTTGTCCTCTTTTCCTATCTCGGGGAATGGAGGTGGAGGTGGCAATATGTCTAGGTCATCATCATTTTTAAAAATAGCAGAAACCACTATGAAATCCATTAACGACATATTACACCCCTTTTTTAATTATTATTTCAACTATAATATTTAAATGTTTATTATTTTACCTCAATCATAATCTCTCCAGGTATAATCGCACTTCTCGCACTTCAAGAATTTAGTTTCAGGCTCATCTCCTGCACGCGTCTGTACAGTCCAGTAAAAAGCAGTGTCATGCCCGCACTTCTCGCACCTTATCTTTGTTTTAGGAAACACATTTATCTTCTTCTCTACTACTTCTACTTCTTTTTCCTTTTTAGCTACAGTTTCAGTTAATTTTATCTTTTCTACATTGCTGCTTTTATAGCTGCAGCTGCATACAAGAACCTTCTTGCTCCCTTCCTTTTTGGGCAACAGTACAGAACCGCACTTCGGACAAAACATCGTTAAAACCTCGAATTTCAGCCTTTATTTAATAATCTATTTATTTTATTGCACTTAACCTATAAGTTTCAATAACTCAACAAACCATATCTTTATGTACCCAAGCAAAGGCACTCTAAAAACTGCCTTTCCTATAACTACTTCCTCATTCAGATTTGTCTCATCAAGTCTGTTGCTTTGTATGGAATCTTTATTATTATCCCCTTTTGTATGAAAATAAATCGTATCATCACTTTGTGTTTTTCCCACAACCCTATGAATTATGGGGTCTTTCCTGTCCCCTCTAAACACTATTACCTCGCCAACATTAATATCCTCTGCATCTCTGCCAACTAAAACCATAATATCGCCTTTGTTAAAGCCGTTTTTTAATGAAAATTTTTCAAAATATTCTTTGTTGACACCATTCTTAATATACCAGTCGTTATTTTCATCCCACCACTCATCAAATCCTAAATTATTATGCTCCATGCTGCCGGAAACAACAGCAACAACCGGATGACTAGTTGTCAATACAAAACCTAATCCAGGATACACAACAAATTTGATAAGAACAAATGCCAGAATTATATTTACAATCCAGCTCCATACACTATTATCTTCCCATACAAAGTACCATACTTTTTTCCATAACTTTTTCAATTCCTTTTTATCCATAAACAAAAAAACAACATGATATAATAAAAAGCTTTTGTTTTTAGTGAGGTTGGAGTGAAAGTCGGTGCTTGTGCGTAAATTGCCAAAGAATAAAATTCCGCAGGATTATACTGTACGACCTGAGCGTCGTGAATTGCAAGCGAACAATGTGAGCTTGTCCGCTACTCACGATTGAGAGGAATGCTAAGGCCTCGCACAAGTACAAATTAGACTTCACACCAACATCGTTTTTTAGAATCCCTACCTACTAGCCTTCCCAACAATCAGTTCAGCACCAGTCAATTTATTGCCAGTAATCTTTTTTTTAGTAGGGTTATACTCCAAAGAAGTTTGGATATAATCAACAATAGAAGCAAAATCCTTTTCCCCAAAACCAGCAGCAGAAGCACTCTCAAATATCTTTAATGTTTGCTCGGAAATAACATCATTTATACCGGTTCTTTCTCTAACTTTTTTTGCCAGCCTAAGGTCTTTCAGCATCAAATCCAGCTGAAAATGAACTTTGTCTGGTGTTTCTCCAAAATCACCGTCACATATAAATTCTGATTTAAATTTAGCAACACCGGAAACTGCAGCAGTATTATCAAAAACATCCTGCATGCCCGCCATTGGAGCATTAGCCGCTAATCCAGCTAACACTTTAAATGCGTAAGTTACCAGCATATCAGATTGATACTGGTTAGCAAGTACCTTAAAGTCCTGAGCAACATCTGCATTTCCTAAATAAACAGCTCTTTCTCCACAAGCCTCAAACACTTCTTTCAGACTAAAAGCAATTTCTTTATTGCCTCCAACCATAAACGTTAGTGTACCATCATTTGCCCTAATCTTGCTTCCAGTCATAGGCCCGGCAACCAAATGAGTGCCTTTTTCTTCAAGAGACTTACCAATTTTTACTGTCAATTCGCTGGAAGTTGTAGAAGAATCAAGAAGAACCTTTCCTTTGCTCAATCCGGAAATAATTCCATTATCTCCATAAACAATATTTTCCATTGCCTTATCATTTGAAACGCATGTAAGCACAACATCAACTTTCTCCATTAATTCTTTTGGACTTTCAGAAATATCAACATTATCCTTTTTTAGTCTTTCAATAAATTCTTCTGATTTTTCTTTTGTTCTATTAAAAATTCCAGAAAGCAATCCATTCTTTGCAAGATTATAAGCCATGCCAGAGCCCATTATCCCCAATCCAATAACTCCAACTTTCAGTTTTTCTGCCATATTACCATCCAATCCTGAGCAACACCTATATTTTTATAAATCTTTACATATTACTAAACCATATGGAAAAAAAGCATAAGGATTATTTTGAAGGAACTTTGCAGTTAAGGAATGTAGATGACGAAGTAATAGACTTTGTCATAAAAGAAATAGAGAAAACTGAAGATATATACATAGCCAAAGTAAAAAAAGTGACCAATGGTTTTGATATTTACATATCCCGGCAAAGATTTCTAAGAAGTTTAGGCAATAAGCTGCAGCAAAAGTTCGGAGGCCAAATAAAAGTAAGCACAAAGCTGCATACAAGGCACAAACAGACCGGCAGAGAACTGCACAGAGTAAACGTACTTTTCAGAATGCCAAAATTCAAGAAAGGAGATATAATAGACTATAAGGGAGATAAGATAGAAATCATAAGCATGCATAAAAAAGTCTTTGCAAAAGACGTTAAAACAGGGAAAAAACTCAATTTAAGTTTTAAGGATTTGGTTAAATAATTGATTTCTAAATTTTACCAAACCTTTATAAGCAAAATAATGCTACTAAAATATATGGTGGGGGTTGTTTTAGAAGGTATTGTAATCAGTGGATTAGGAAAAGGAGCTGTTTTCATGTCTATAGATTACTACAAAAAAGAGATCAAAGAAAAACTCGGTTTTGACCCTTACCCCGGAACATTAAACCTGAAAATTGACAAGCAGCAAACAACTTTATTAAATAAAGTCAATCCAATAAAAATTGAAGGCTATAAAAAAGACAACAAAACATTTGGAGGAGCAAAATGCTACAATGCTCAGATTAACAATATCTCTGGCTGCATAATTATACCAGACCTGACTGAGCATGAAGAAGACATGGTAGAGTTCATTGCCCCTGCAAATATCAAAGAAGAACTAAAAATTAATGATGGAGACAAAATAAAAATCGAACTAAAATGAAAATAGGCATAGCAGATACAACATTCGCAACAGTAAATATGGCAGAGTTTGCAATAGACGTAATCAAAAAAAATTCAAGCCATGAAATAGAGCGCTACACAGTGCCTGGATTCAAGGATCTTCCAGTAGCATGCTTAAAACTTTTTGAAGATTATAATTGCGACATAGTCATGGCATTTGGGATGGCAGGGTCTGCCCCAATAGACAAGCAATGCTCTCATGAGGCAGCGCTAGGGCTGCAGGATGTAGAATTAAAGGTAAAGAAGCACATAATTGAAGTTTTTGTGCATTCAGATGAATCTGAAGATGGAAAAGAATTATTTGAAATTGCAAAAAATCGTGCAGAAAAACATGCTTTAAACACCTTGGAATTATTAAAAGGAAAAACCTCATTAACTCCCTCTGCAGGGCAGGGGAGAAGGCAAGGCAAAGAAGATGAAGGTCCTATTAAAGTCTGAGTTGCAGGTAAAAAATCTGGAAAACATCAAAAAAATAGTTGTGCTGTCAGATACACACATCCCTGTAAAGGCAGCATCAATTCCTGAAAAAATTATTGAGCAGTTTAAAGATACGGATTTAATAATCCATGCCGGAGATTTCCAGGCAATAGAAACCCTGAATAAATTAGAAAGCTATGGTAACTTTATTGCAGTATATGGAAACAGGGATACTGATGATATTGTTGAGAAATTACCTGAAAAAGTCATTGTCAATATAAAAAACGATAACCATGATTTTAAAATCGGAATAACTCATGGCTCTGGAACACCAGAAGGTCTTGCTGAACGCATCTCGCATTTTTTCGAGGAAAAGCTAGACTGCATTATATTTGGTCATGCCCACAAGCCATTTAACAAAAAAATAAACAATACATTATTGTTTAATCCAGGAAGCCCTACAGACAAAGTTATTGCAATAGTAAACACATTTGGAATATTAACAATTGATGACGAAATAAAAGGAGAGATAATAGAGATAAAATGAAAAAAATAGCTTTAGTTGTTTC
>CAYXMT010000052.1:0-4402 GCA_964466175.1 uncultured Methanosarcinales archaeon
TGTTGTAGTAAGCTACTTTGAATGGGTCCAAAACAGCATGAATTATTACTGGACAAAAGAAGAAGTTCTTAAGAAGCTTGAAGAGCATATGATATCAGCCACAAAAGAAGTTAGCAAAACATGTAAAGATGTTAAATGCAGCATGAGAGCGGCATCCTACATTTTGGCTGTCAACAAAGTGCTGCAAGCTGAACGGTTAAGGGGAGTTCTGACTTGAATAAAAAACTTTAAAAATATATGATTTATTGTTATGGGGGGGTGTAATATTTGGTGTAGTTATACTTTGGATGGTATTTGGTTGGGTGGTTTCTCAAATTCCATAAAACCAAACATTAATATATTTAATAATGTATTTATTAATAATCACTTGTTCTAACGACACTTATTTAAGCATACTTCAACTACTACCCTCTTTGCGTCGCTGGCGCGTTTTTAATTATGAACAATGACTAGTAAAATAAATCCCCCGAATAGTAAATTAGAGGCAGTGGTGATTAAATTATGCCAAAATTTACCTTTTAATGCTACTTTATTCGAACAAAAGGGTTTATGTTACAATCCTTCATATATTTGTGGATATTGCAGACAAGTTGATAAAGATGATTATTTATGTCACAAAAAAACATATATCCCAAATTTAGAAATAGAAGAAGTATAAAATGTTAACCTTAGGTATTTTATTCGCAATTGTTGCAATGATCAGCTGGGGAATTGCTGATTTCGTAGCTGCAAAAGCTGTAAGGAAAATTACTGTTCTCAAGACGTTCCTATGGAGCCAATCAATTGGTTTGGTGTTTTTTTTAATTATATTTGCATTATTCTTTAAATTTCCCGCTATTTCATTCCCTACTTTAATATTAATCTCAATTTCTAGCTTAATTGGTGTTATTGCAGGTTTGGCATTCTACAAAGGATTGCAAGTAGGATATGTTTCTATTATAAGTCCAATTTCTTCTGCTTCTGCAGTAATTACAGTAATCTTAAGTTTGATATTTCTTAATGAAACGCTAACTAGGGTGCAAGCAATAGGTGTAACTTTAGCAATTCTGGGTGCTATTTTAACGTCTTTTAAATTTCATGATTTAATAAAATTAAAGTTAAAAAACATTGCAACTGGTGTAGAATATGCATTAATTACAATGTTTGGATGGGGTGTTATGGTTATATTAATTGATATTTTGGTGAGTGAATTAGGGTGGTTTTTTCCGATTTTTTTACTCAAAGTATTTGCAGTTTTTTATGTATTAATGTATTCAGGTATAACAAAGAAAAATATTTCATTTCCAAGAAATGTTTTGTTGCTTGTAATATTAGCCGGCATTTTAGAATCAGGTGCCTTTTTGTTATTTGGAGCAGGTTTAACTTATGAAAATACATCAATAATTGCCCCAATTGTATCCGCATTCCCAATTGTGGCTATTATATTGGCAAGAATATTCTTGAAAGAAGTATTAGAATTAAACCAGAAATTGGGTGTTGTTACTGTTATTTTTGGATTGGTTTTGTTGTCTATTTGACAAATTTCTTCAACAATTCCATTATCTTCTTCCCATCAACTTTAAATTTCACTCCATATTCAAAAACTCATCAATATATCCTATTATCTTATCTTTTTTATCCAAATTAATTGAAACCTGTTTTCCATAACCTGTCTTTTTCAAATGTAAAATTCCTTCTTTCATCAGTTCGTTTGACATGTCTTTAGCTTTACCTCTTAAATCAGGTGCAAAACCTTTTGCTAAATTATCTAGTGCTGTGTGACTATGCTCAAACTTCCCCTTACGGGTAAGCTTATGCAAAATTTTGCCTTTAATTTGCTCATTAGTCCACATCAAAAGTCCACCAAAATAGACTTTGAAAGGCAACATTTATATACTTTACTATTAATTTATTAGTAAAATGGAAGAACAATCATTATTACTAAACTTAACTGGAGATATGCCTTTATTCAAAATAATTGATTTTCTATTGGAAAACAAAGGAATGGACTTCAGCAAATTGGACATAGCAAAAGGCGCAGAAATATCAAGAGCATCATTATTTAATTACTGGAATGAACTGGAAAAACACGGAATTGTTAACGTAACAAGAAGTTTTGGAAAAACAAAACTCTACACATTAAACTCAAAAAATCCAGTTACAAAGAAAATAATTGAATTAGAGAAAACACTTATTGCTGAAGCCATGAATAAAGCTTCAAAGAAAAAAGAAATAATTGTTGAGAATTGATTATTCAACATACTTCCTCAACAATTCCATTATCTTCTTTCCATCAACTTTTCCCCTATACTTGCCCATAAGCATACCCATATAAGCACCAATATTAAGGTCTTTTTTCTTTTCAATTAATTCTTTTATTTCTTTTTCAATGAGTTTTTCAGATATTGTTGCGAATTTTTCCAGATTAATCTTTTCCTTCTTTATTTTCTTTATTAGCAGATCAATTAATGCTTCTTTTGCTATTTTTTCCTTGTTTAGGTAATCAAGAACCTCTTCAAAATCTTCATCTTTTAGTTTAGAAATGTCTTCATTAAACCTTGTTTTTATCTCCTTAGGAATATTAACCAAAACATGGGCAATTATTTTAGGCTCAATCTTATTGTATTTTTTAATCAGCTCTTCAAATAGTTCATTATGGATTAATTCTTTTGCCAGTTCTTTGGTTATTTTGTATTTTTTCTCCAGTTCTTCTTCTTTCTGCGTTAATAATTTCGGCAATTTCAAATTTCGAACATATTTTTTATCTAATTTAATCCTTATCACATCAGTTTCAGGATATAGCCTTGCAGCTCCAGGCATTGGCCTCAAAAAAGAAGTTGTAAGGTCTTTCTCAACTTTCCTTACTTCCCTGTTTGGGTTTTTCCCTTTTTTTATTAATTCTAATTGCCTGTTAATCTCATAATCAATAACTTTTGGTATGCTTCTTAAATCCTGGAAACCTTTTATCTCAGTACGAGCTCCTTTATTTATAGATGTATTTACATCCTGCCTTATAGTCCCTAAGCCTCTTTTTACACCCGCCGACCTTAGAACCATCCCTAAATAAGCTGCAACTTCTTTTGCATGCTCAGGACCTTTGATATTAGCATCAGTCGCTATTTCTATCAAAGGAATTCCCAATCTATCTAATCTATATGATATACAGTCATTCTTTTCTTCTATTTTTTGCGCTGCTTCTTCCTCCAGACAAATTAATGGTATTCTTACCTTGCCCTTAGAAGTTTCAATAAAACCATCAACAGCAACTAAAGCAGTTCTCTGAAATCCGGACGTGTTGCTTCCATCAACAACTGTTTTTCTCATTACCTGGATTTCATCAACTATTTTTGCATTCAGCAATAAAGCAACTTTTAATGCTGTTTCTAATGCTTGTTTATTCAGCTCATGAGGAGGTTCTTCATCATATTCAACCATGCAGGTATCATTAGAATCAGCTTCATAAATGAATTTCTTGCCTTTTTCCATCTCATGCTTAGCTGCAATATCTACTTGCCCTGTTTCACCGGCAACTGCCCTTAATCTTCTCTCAAACTTAACATCTGCTTCCTCGTCAGAATTTATAGTTGGGCAACTGCAAAATAGCTTTTTGCCTTCCAATTGCTGATGAATCTCAAGACCGCATTTAAAGCCTAGATTATTGTAATTAATTTCCATAAGGAATACTAATGTTATTGTGGATTTATATAAGTTTTTGTTTTGAAGGATAAATCAAAAAGGTTTATATTTCTCCCCTGATTACCCTGCAAGATGTTAGGTCTGGGAAATTTATATAGGGGGTTGGAGTATTCTATGAATACAATAGCAGACGTATTTACTAACAGATATAAGAATGCAGTTAAAAATTCAGAGATTGGTGTTCCGGAAATTCAGATTGTGTCTGTTTCAAACACACAAAGAGTTGAGATTGGCGATTTTATGTATAGTGTTAGGAACGTTAGTTCAATTCCTCTACAAAGAAGAATAGAACCTTGGGGTGTTGTTATCCATTCTGAATCTTATGTGGGAACATTAACACTAAATCAACAAAAAAAGATTGCTAGCGGAAGAGCTGTTTGTGTTTATGCAGACCAACCACATTTCAGAAGAAAAAAGCCCAGCAATGTATTCCCCATGGAAAGTCCTAATAGGGTACCTCGTGAACTTCGCCAAAGATATTACGAACTCCATCAGATAGCAATCCATGATCAAGAAGAAGCAGCTAAACAACCAACTATCACTATTGATGATGTTTTAAGTGTGGAATTCTAAAAGGTCATATAACGTACAACATTTTATGTCCTTTTCTGAAAGAAAAGGAAGATTGAGTGACATTGTGAGCGAAGTGAGCAAAGAACGAATCATAAAATATGTGTTAGGCGACCCGTTAGGCGCGAAGCGGTTTTTAAGCCACCGTATGCGTTAC
>CAYXMT010000053.1:0-4021 GCA_964466175.1 uncultured Methanosarcinales archaeon
TCAAATGGGGCTGCCCGGACTTTCACAGCCCCAGTAGCATAATGCACTGAAAACAGGGCCTTTTGAACCGGGATCATCTGGTCCCAAACCAGAAAGGCTAGCCAAGTTACCCCACAGCCCCTTAACCCCATAAGAATTAATCTTTTGTTTTTAAAGTTATCGTTCAACGGCACATTATGACAGAGAAGGACAAAACACATAACAATCTTTTTGCGGCTCATAAACTCGCGTACGTTTTCTTCAAAAACGTCGCAAAAAGTGTGTTAATATAACCTAATTTCTCGAGGGCTAATGATGCAAACGTATTAAAAATAAACTTTGGTAAATTGATGATAGTTGATTCTTCGTTTTGAGTTTCAAGCCCAAAAAACATTATTCATTAAAAATAATTCTTATTTCCCTATCTTTATATAAATATCCTTTGCCAGTTCTTTATCAATTACTGCCTGCGTATTGTGAATCTGAAAGACATATGAAGGAAAGCTTTGCATAACCTTAATTGGCTTTCCAGGCAGGACTCCAAGGGCCATTAATTTTTGCAGCTTTTTGTGATTTTGCGTAAGAATATACGCTATTTTTCCGGATTGCCCTTTTTTTAATTCAGCCAGATGAGAAACAATTTTGTTTATCGCCTGCTTATTGCTAGCACAACACTCTCCTTCTGGAATTGGCTTTCCGTGAGGGCATTCTTTAGGATGTCCAAGCAAAATACATATATTCTCTTCAACTTCGCCTGTCAGAATATGCTCAAATTTACATGATGGCTCTTCAATCCCATCTTTACTTATCTGCAATACATCATAAAGCAGCCTTTCTGCTAATCTATGCCGCCTAATAACTTTTTTAGCTACAATGTGCCCTTTGTCTGTTAACTTTATCTTATCTTTAGAAAAGGATATATAATCAGACTTTGACAAATTATCCAACAGGGGCTTTTCCGCTATTTTCTTGCTTTCGACTTCTACTTTGCCTTTTTCTACTATTAACTCCCATAATTTCTCTAAGATTTCTTCTTCTTCTTCATTAGTTGTTTCCATTTTTCAAAACCTCTCTTAATAGATTTTAATGATTTGGTATCTGCTGCATTTTCAAAATTGCAATTTGGGCACCTTACCATGCAACATCCTTTGATAAGACAGCCTTGGCAGGCACTTTTTCCTTCCATCTCACTGAATTCATAACCGCAAAATGAACATTTCATAATTGAACACCTAAGGTAGTTAATATTAAATTAAGGATAAATCCAACAAAGAATGCAAATGGAACTATAAACAATACCATTGCTATTGTTGTTTTCCAGCCACGTTCTTTTATCATTATGGAAAGTTGAGCAATACATGGAAGAAATAAAGTAAGTATTGTTGCTGCAACCACTAGCTGGATTCCAGTTAATACACCCTGAACATCATATAATCCTGCTACACCATAATCACGTCTAAAAAAACCATATAAGAATGCGCTAGTTGTTTCATTAGGCAAGCCGACAAATCTGACTATTGGTTCTAATCCACTAATAACAAGTTCAAATAAACCAGTTAGCTTTCCTGCCCAAATTAGAATGCTTGCTAAAATGAATAATGGCAAAACTTCTTTAAAATACCATACCATTCTTGTATATGTTTTTGTTAATACATTAGATAGTTTAGGAATTCTTAGGGGAGGAACTTCCATGTAGAAATATGGTTTTTCTCCAGGAATAACTTTTGCTGCTAAATATCCTATAAATAAAAATACCATTGTTATAACAAAGATCCACACCACCAATGCTTTTGGATAGCCTGTTAATATTGCAAAGATTACACCTAGTTGAGCAGAACAAGGGATAGCTAAGGCAAGCAATAAAGTTGTTATTATGCGTTCTTTTTTTGTTTCTTGCGTCCTTGTAACAACTGTTGCCATCGTGTCACAACCAAAACCTAAAACCATTGGAATAACCGCACGTCCATTAAGACCTATTTTCTTAAATATCCTATCTATTAACATAGCTAATCTTGGCAAATAGCCAGTGTCTTCTATAATTGAAAAAACAATAAAGAAAGTTGCTACAATTGGGAAAATTATAGCTATAGCATATCTTATACCTAATGTGATAATTCCATGATCCATTCCAATTAAGTCTTGCAACCATACCCAGGGTACATAGGTTGTAAGAAAATTGTTAATATAGGGATTTATATGTGTTTCAAAAACGCCTGCTTCAAGAAAATCAACTAATGTGCCTGCTCCAAAAACACCTACAAATTGGTAAAGTCCAAAATATATAACAGCCAAAAAGATAGGGATGCCAGTCAATGGGTTCATCATTAATCTGCTTAGTTTTTCTCCGAAATTAAGTTTAATTTTCTTATCCTGAATTACTGTCTTATTAACAATATTTTTTATTTTGTTTTGCCTTTCAATTGTTATTAGGTAATTTAACGGCCTATTGTGTTTTTCTTTTGTTTCATCAATTATTTTTTTTATTATTTTAAAATCTTGCTCTTTATTCTTAACTAACTTTTCAATATCCTTATCTCCTTGCAGTAATAATAAAGAAATAGCTTTTTTCGAAATAGGATATGTTTCTTTTAGATTTTTTATAATAGTTTTAGTTGAATCTTCCAGGATTGGATTATATTCTGTTTCTTTTATTTTCTTCTTCTTGAACTCAATTATTCTTTTTTTAAGTACATCAATTCCTTTACCTGTTGTTGAAACTGTCCCTACAACAGGAATATCAAGCATCTTTTCTATAGATTCTATATTGATCTTTAATCCTCTTTCTTCAGTCTCATCCATCATATTTAAAACCAAAATAACCGGCAGGTTAGCCTCAATAAGTTCAACAGTTAGATGGAGCATTCTATCAATATTTTTTGCATCCACTATATGGAGTATTATGTCGGGTTTTCGCTCTAACAATACATTTCTTGCAACCCTCTCTTCTTCTGTTATCGGAGTGAAAGAATACATTCCAGGCGTATCCAAGATACCATAAACTGTATTTCCTATTACAGCCTTGCCGGTATCAATAGTTACAGTAGTGCCAGGATAGTTAGAGACAGTTACATATGCCTTACTGAGTCTATTAAAAAGCACGCTTTTTCCAACATTGGGATTACCAACTAAAACAATCTTTTTGAGCTCTTTAATGTCCCCTTTTAATGAAGAATGGCAGCTCTGCGATTTTTTCTTCTTTTTATTATTAAAACTTATTTCCATGTTTTACTCCTCATTTAATGATTTTGGGTATTGGTTTTCCATGCGGACAAGATTTAGGATTCTTAAGAAGCTTATTTATTTTTGAAATAGATTCGTCACAAAATGCATGTTCAAGCTTATGTGCTTCTTCATGGATTAGATTTTGATCCAGCCTTAATATTTCAGAAAGAAAAAGCTCTATTATTCTGTGCTTTTTTGTGACTTTTAGTGATTCTTTTTTTCCTTTTGCTGTCAGTTTTATCTTTCCATAAAAAAAATCCTTCACGAGATGATCTCTTATTAATTTTCTTAACATCTCTGATACACTGGATTTTGAAACTTTAAGACATTTGCATAAATGAACAGAACTTACCTCATTTTTTTGGTGTTCTTCGCT
Organism: uncultured Methanosarcinales archaeon; assembly: GCA_964466175.1. Classification (GTDB taxonomy): domain Archaea; phylum Nanobdellota; class Nanobdellia; order Woesearchaeales; family GW2011-AR4; genus JACPJP01. Next base: position 3,578 of record CAYXMT010000053.1, read on the forward strand.
TAAATGATATATGGTCCTCAAATAATCTTCTTTAGTCCTATTGATCATGAAAGTTAGGTAAACCGAACTTATATATAAAGGTTATGGTTTACCCTCCCCCCCACGTTGTAGGGGCCGGTTCGGCTAACAGTCATTATGTGTCCTTTTCCCCCATAATTTAACTATCTTTGCTATAATAAAAAATATATATCCTAGAATACACTCAATCAGTAACATTTTTAAATCAAAATTAGAATAGAAAGCTTCCCAAAAAGGTGATGATAATGTATGAACAAAATAAAGTTGACAAGGCATTAAATTTCCTAGGAATGTACTCAAGCTTTGAAGAAATAAAATCCAATCTAAGCCTTAATGAAAAAGAATATAATGAATTAAAAAGAAGAGCAAAGCAAAGATATGGTAATGAAGTTTTTAGCAACTAAGCTTCTACTTTAATTTATGCTT
>CAYXMT010000054.1:0-4015 GCA_964466175.1 uncultured Methanosarcinales archaeon
CTTCCTTTCTTCATCCTTACCCTTTTCAATTTCTCTTTGCTCTTTTTCACTTTTTACTAAACCTAAACCATGAAAGAACTCAAACGCTCTCTTCTTTTTCTCTTCCTTTTTCTTCTCCACTTTCTTCAATTTCTCTATTTCTTCCCTTAATTTCCTCTCTCCCTCTTTCTTCCTCTCAAATTCTTTCTCTTTCTTAAGCTCTGCTTCCTCCTTTTTATCTTCTGCCTGCTTAAATTGCCGCTTCTTTAGCACTAAACTTTTGTAAAAAGAATTGATTTCCTTGAAAATCTCTGCCTTCCTCTCACTCGGCAAATTTATATATTTATCCATTAGTTTTAGATATATATTGTCAGCTTTCTTCCGGTTGTTTTTATCTAAAGCCTTGTAGCCCTTGTCAATAAGACTCCTGCATTTTCCAACTAATCCCGCTCTTTCCAGTTTCTCTGCCTGTCTCTCTTTCTTTAGCCTTTCTTCCATTTCTCTTAACATTAACTTCTGTTTCTTAAGTTCCAGTTTCTTCTTAATCCTTGTTTCTCTGTCTTTTTCTATTGCCTTGCCAAGATTCCTGAAAGAGCTGATTATAGGATTTTCCCCTTTTTCCTGGGCAACTGGTTCTGCCATGCTTTCTTCCTTGGTTTTTGGTGCTCTTACTCCAAACAATTTTCTGTAGATAAGAACTCCTATGAAGAAGTATGTATATGCGCCAATTGTAAATATAAGCAATAGGATAACAATAGACAATGTCCAGCATAATGGGTCATTTCTGCAGAACCCTATAAAGTCTGCAGCTGTTTTTTCTTTAATAGCTTCCCCAACATAAAACATGTAGCTTGCAGTCCCGATTGAATCCCCGAAAGATGCTTGTGCAACAAAAACATAATTCCCTGTTTTCAGCTTTTCAGGTATTTTCAGTGTTTTGAAAAAAGAAGCCTGGGTTTGAACAACCACACTTTCACTCTCGCTTATGATTGTATTGCCATTTATATCTTTAACAAAAAATTCCAGGTCAATATTAAAGGAATCTATGCTTTGTAAATTAAACACCCTTATCTCGAATGTTGTGCCGCTTCCCTGAAGCACTTTTCTGTCCCTGGCAACAGGGTTTAGATTCATATCAAATAGCACATTTTTGCTTTCAATCTCAATCACTACAGGAACTTGCTTTTGATAAGAATCTGTTTTTACTGAAACCTTTCCTATGTACACTCCCGGAGCCTGCTCAAGTCCCAACTCTTCATCGAAGCTGGAGAAATTAAGCCTTACAATTTTTGTCTGGCCGGGCTTTATAGTAAACTCCTTGTCAAGCACATCAACAACATCAAAAAGGCCGGAGACATCAACTGCTATAGTCTTGTCTGTGTCATCAACATTCATAACCCTCAGTTGTTTTTCAATATATTCATCAGCCTTGACTAAAACTTTTATCAGAATCTGGTCAACTTCAAACGGTATTTGTGATTCTTCAGAAGCCACTTTGCTTAAGACAAGATTCCTGTTTTGAATAAAGAACAATGCAGAGATTATTATAATCAGCGCAACCAAGAAAACTATCATTACTTCCAATGGCTTTTTGCCCCTGGTAGCAGCCTTGCCAAGATAGACACTCTTTACCTTGCCACTTTCATCCCGGACATTCTTGTAGTAATAAGGACCGTGCTTTTTTCCTTTTTTATGAACATATCTTTTATAAGTCAATAACATCACCAACTTTTGTAGTGTAACCTATTTCAAGACTAAATTTAGAACTAACTCCTAATAAGATTGAAAATAGACTTATCCAAATCACCTCTTTTTTTAACTGAAGGAAATCATTGATTTCCCCTACACCTTTTTTTACAAATACCTCTTTTCCCCTGAATTCCGTGTTTCAAACACGGCTGTTGCCAAAAAAAAACGTTATAAATAAGCATACTGTAACTTACTGTAACTTACTGTAACTTAATTACACTATGCAATTTCTTTATATAAAAACCTTTCGTAGAATAAGCTACTTTAGCTATTTCTCCTTTTTCTTCTTCTTGCCCTTCCTGGTAATAGAAACCAGCTTGTAAACCAGCACAGATATAACTGTAAGCAAAATAAATGTCAAAAATATCATCAGAGTAGTGTTCTTTATCACCATATCCACATCAACAAATGATTTTTCTTCCACAACCCTGAAAAACTGGCTCGAAACAGCAAAACTATCTGTATATCTTACCTCTATTATTGCAACATAGCTTCCTGGTTCAGTAGTCTCATGAATCCTGAATATTTTTGGATAAGATATTTGTTTTTCAACAGCAAAGGTTTCTGTTTCTTCATAGACAATATTTCCCCTTAAGTCTTTAATGAAGTATGTGGCAAAGACATCCACCTTTTCCGGAGCCCCTACATTAAGCAATGTTATCTGGGTTTTTAGCTCATCCCCTGGCTCTATTTCAGAATAAGCAGCCGGGATATCCAGTTTAACATCAAATAATACTTTCTCAGTTGTAATCTCTAGTATTACCGGAATTGATTCTTTAATCTCATCCACTACAGCTAGAATCTGCCCTGCAAAGCCCCCTATGTTCCGGCCTATAAAATTCAATGACACTTCTGTATCCTCTCCGGCTTCTAATATAATAACTTCTTCAGATAAAGATAAGTATGGTCTGACACCTTCAACTGCCAGGGGAATAGTTATTGCACTGGTCCCTGTATTTTTTATCGTCAATATCTCTTCAGCGCTTTCTCCCAAAGCAAGCTTAATCTTTACGCTGCCAGGGTTTAAACTAAATCCTTTTTGAGTGAAAAATCCCCCACCGCCACCAGCTGCAGCACCTACTCCGCCTCCATCACTTGCAGCTGCTACAGCAACCGGACATTCATTGCTGCTGCAAATATCATCGCAGCAATAACCACCGCTGCATTGGCTGGCTGATGCGCATGGCTGGCCATCCCCTAAAAGCCATGTGTAAAAAAACCCCAGCAAGTTCTTATATCTAGATGACTCTACAACACCACTCGTAGTCCCTGTAGTAACATAATTATTATAGTTGTCACTATCTATTTTATCACCGCCACTTGAGACAACCCCAGTAGACAGGTCATAATTTGAGCTGTCTGACTGGAAAGAATAAGACGCAGATACAGCTATGATAAATACCATAAAAAAAATAAAGACCTTTGCAGTTCCCATCCTACTCCACTTATATTTAACCATTATTTAAATTTTGCCAAAATACAATAATTTTCATTTTTATTGCTAATTTATTACTGAAAAGGGTCCATAATCGCAAACTTTAAATATTAGTCCTATTCCATTAAAACAAGAATGGCAAGGGGTGAGAGTTTAAAATCAGATTCTATCAGTACACATAGTTCTTATAAAGAGCCTTTTCATGAAACTGCATTTTTCCAGTATCTCCTTATCCTGCTGGTAATAGCAACTTTAGTTGTGAGTGCATCTAATTGGCTTAATATTGATGTTCAGCAATTAGGGCAACCTGCCCAACAAACAATAGATGCCAATAATTTTCTTGCAAAGATGACTGCTCATCCTGAAGCAAGCAGTTATGTTGGAGTCTCACCATTAAACATTATCCAGGTGAATAATAATAATCTGGCTAATCTGCAGTCACAGATAGCAGGCCTTGATACATCTTTCATTGGAAGCTTTATAGTCCAGTATACAGATGCAATTGTAATTTATGATTATACCAATAATGTTGTAAAAGGAACTGTTTCTCTGCAGCAGCCTCAGCAGATGCAATTGCCAGCAGATTTTCCCGCTAAACTAAACGCACATCCAGAGCTTGCTGGTTTAGAAACAGAACAGCCAACAGGGGGCCAAATTGACCAGGCTTCTCTAGATACTTTAACGCAGCAATTCCCTAATGTCTATGCAAACGCCAAGGTTGGTGATTTCTTATTAAGATATTCTACAATATTAATTATCTATGACTATAATGCAGATGTAATTGTTAATGCTGTTACTTTGGGTTGATTATTTCTTTTAAACTAGAATATTATTTTACTTTAACCGCAGTCC
>CAYXMT010000055.1:0-3935 GCA_964466175.1 uncultured Methanosarcinales archaeon
CAAGAGATGGTTTTCATAGAGAGATTAGGTTTATTGATATAACTGTTAATGATGTAAACAGGGCACCAAAATTTGATGCTATTAATAATGTGGGGGTAAAAGAAGGTGAAGAAGTAAGGATAGAATTAAGCGCTTCTGATCTTGACAATGATGCAGTAAGCTTTTCATCTAAAAATATGCCTAGAGGTGCAGTGCTTAAAGACAATCTTTTTATCTGGAAGCCTGATTTTATTGTTAACGGAACAGAAAAAGAATTCTCTGTTGATTTTACTGCTTCTGATGGTGATGAAGAAGTTTCTCAAAAGGTAAAAATTACTGTTTTGAATGTAAACCAGGCTCCAGAAATTGCAAGCTACAGTGATAATTTAATTGTGCTTAAAGGCGAAACAACACTGTTTGAGGTTGAAGCAGTTGATAATGATGGTGATGGGCTAAGTTACTCGTGGAATTTCGGATTCTTTAGCAAATTTGAAGATGGCAACCAGCACCAAAGAATATTTACAACAGCAGGCAGCAAGAAAGTTGAAGTTACAATAAGTGATGGTTTAGAGACTGTTTCTAAGATATGGAATGTTGAAGTTGTTTGATGAGTGATATAAATAAAAGACTCCAATTTGAGAAATTAAAAACAGATTGGGAACACCACAGAGCAACTGTTTTTAATTATGCTATTGGGCTTATAACTATCTTTATATTTGGATTAAAAAATTTAGTTATCGATATGATTGGTGAGGGAAATATTTTAATAGCGATTGTATTCTCATCTTTAATTGGAATTCTTTTCCTTGTAGCTATTTGGATTATATCTGATAGAATGAAAAAAATTAAAAATATTAAAAAGGAAATGGACAAAATAATTTATGAAAGTAAAAAATAAGATTAAAAATTAAGACCAAAACAACAAATTTATATTGTTCTTGATTATTTCTATTCTTTTATGTCTGTAAAAAAAATTTCTTCTTCAACAGGGAATGGTGCGCTGGATTTAGCTCTTGATACTATAAATATAGGCAAGCAAGGTTTGGTTTTTGCAAATACAAAGAGAAGTGCAGAAAAAACAGCAGAAGATATTGCCAAAAAGATTAAAACTGAAAATAAAAAATTAGTTGAGTTGAGTGACAAGGTGCTAAAAGCATTGTCTAGTCATACAAAACAATGCCAGAGGTTAAGTAATTGTATAAAAAAAGGCATTGCATTCCATCATGCCGGCCTGGTTGCTAAGCAACGCGAGCTTATAGAGGATAATTTTAGGAATGGGACAATAAAAATTATTTGTTCAACTCCAACACTGGCATTTGGACTGGATTTACCGGCTTTCAGGGCTATTCTTAAGGACTTAAGGAGATACGGACCTAGAGGCATGGCTTATATTCCTGTTCTAGAGTATCTGCAGATGTCTGGCAGAGCTGGCAGACCAAAATTTGATAATTTCGGGGAAGCTATTATAGTTGCAATAAGCGATAATGACAAGAAAAAATTGCATGAAAAGTATGTTTTAGGAAAGCCGGAAGAAATCTATTCTAAATTAGCTGTAGAGCCTGTTTTGCGCACTTATTTATTGAGTTTGATAGCTGCAAATTTTGTAAATACTAAAAAGCAGATTGTGGATTTTTTTGGAAAGACTTTTTGGGCTTTCCAGTTTGTGGATATGGATAAATTGGTTTTAATAATTGATAAGATGCTTAATTTGCTTGAAGAATGGGAATTTATACAGATGCAGGGCAAAGAGGATTTTACTGACGCTGATAAAATTAAAAATGATGATGAAAAAATAAATGCTACATTAATGGGAAAAAGGGTTGCTGAGCTTTATATTGATCCATTAACTGCTTACTTTTTTATTACCTGCTTAAGGAATGCTTCTGACAAGAAAATAAAAGATATATCTTTTTTGCATATGATATGTCATACGCTGGAAATCAGGCCTTTGCTCAGGGTTGGAGTAAAGGAGCAGGAAAAAATAGAGGAAGAGCTGGTCAAGTATCATAATTTACTGCTGGAAAAAGAGCCTTCAATGTATGAACCGGAGTATGAGGATTTTGTCAACAGCATTAAAACAGCTTTGATGCTTAATGAATGGATTAATGAGAAAACTGAGGAGTATTTGCTTGAAGAATATAATGCAAGGCCTGGAGAGCTAAGGTCAAAATTAAGTATTGCTGACTGGTTATTGTATGCAAGCGAGGAAATAAGCAGGATTCTTCATTTTCAGAGTTTGAATAAGGAAATTGTGAAATTAAGGTTAAGGTTAAAGCATGGTGTAAGGGAAGAATTACTGCCGTTAATAAAGATAAAAGGTGTAGGCAGAGTTCGTGCAAGAAAATTATATTATAATCGGATTAAAGATGTTGGAGATGTAAAGAACTCTGATCTTATGAAACTAACCCAGATTTTAGGAAAGCAGGTTGCATTAAGCGTCAAAAAACAGGTTGGGCAGGAAACAAAGGAAGTTGCTAAAGGAAAAAGAAAAGGGCAGATTAGTTTGTTGAAAGATTATTCTAAATGAGAGAATATTTATAAATCAAGAATCAATACTATTAAGCTATGCCCCTATAGTTTAGTGGATAAAATTCAAGGTTGCGGACTTTGAGCCCCGAGTTCAATTCTCGGTAGGGGCATCATATATTAATCAAAAGGGCGTAAAGCTTTTATAGAGTTCTGGGAATATTTTTAATATGACAAAATTAACAATTAAGGAAATGCAGAAAATTGCTAAAAAGCGTGGAGGTAAATGTCTTTCACATAGGTATATTAATAGTCGTACAAAGATGAAATGGCAATGTAAAATGGGTCATCAGTGGTTTGCAATACCAGATTCGGTTAAAAGAGGTTTTTGGTGTAAAAGATGTTCAATGCTTAATGCATGGAGAATAAGGAAAAATAAAAATAACAAAATAAGCCAAAAGTTTTTATATAATTCTACATAGGGAATAAGAATGGCCTTAAAAATTGAAACTTTTGATACTGAACTATTAAACAAATGGACACAAGAAGATAAGGATAGGTTTGCCAAATACCTTACAGAATTTGAAAGTAAAGAACTTATTTCTTGTGGTATGGAACAGAAATATATAAAAGAGTTTAATGTGTTCATTTCTCGTAATGTATTAAAGACGCAGGATGATACTTTGCTGTTTGATATGATTAAGAAATAATGGGGGTATGGTGATATATTTTAAATCCTGTCCAAGAGACCAAGGAGACATATTCCTAAATAATGATATAGAGGGATATTATTTGCAATGTCTTCAGTGCGGTTATATGAAAGATGTTGAAAAACCTTCTGAATTCTACGTTCAAAAAACTTTTCTCACAACACCTCATAAAATAACAAACCAAGCAGAAGAAGATTTCGCAATTGATGGCAGGGTTAAAATGATATTGAAAGATTTAGATAACAGAAAGTTTCCAGTAACACTATCCGGGATACAAAGAACAACTAGGCTATCTAAAGAAATGTTAGAGAGTTATATTGATGATATTACCCAATATGGCTTAGCTAATGTAGATTATGGAAATAATGGAGCTGATCGATATTCAATTTCTGTTAAAGGCCAAGAGGTGATTAATTGTAATGGTAAGACCAATAAAACTATGGAAGAGGACAAATAAAAAATGACTTATTACTTAATTGAATTTAGATTCTTTGGAAAAGCAAAACACAATATACTAGAACTAATAAAGGATGTCAAGAATAAATATAAAGTAATTCCTGAAAGAATGAAATTTAATGCAAATAAATACAAAAATAAATTTTGAATATTTAAATGATTATGATTTAGATCAGATTACACAACCTACTTACTTTTTCCCAGCAGAGATTACAAGACTATCGATGCTTCGTGTACTTGGAACCTTGCCATCATTTCCTTTTCCATTAGCAATTTCATATTCTCTCAAACTATCTTTTGAAATATACCACATATTCCATTTTT
>CAYXMT010000056.1:0-3618 GCA_964466175.1 uncultured Methanosarcinales archaeon
GCATCAAAGAATGATGCTTGCTTTTTTTTGAAATTATCAACAATAAGTTTTGGTGTTCTTGCTTTTCCTTCCATTCTTTTCCCCATATTGATGAAAATAACAAAAGCAGCTAAAAATATCATTCCTCCAAGGAAGAAAGCTGTAAACATTATATCTGATTTGTAGTAAGACCTTGCCCACCATGGTGCGAACATTGCAATCAAGACAAGAATAAACATGATTATGTTCTGGTTTTTGAACATGTTTATACCTTGAACGCGGGCTCTAGCAACTAGGTTTCTTCCCTGACCAGCTGGAAGTGTCCTTATTAATGGTGTATTTTCATCATTAGGATTTGGAAAAGAAATTGTATCCATAAGTTTTTCTTTTGGTAGAAGTTCTGCTAAAGCTAATCCTAACATGCTTTTTCCTGTTCCAGGTTCGCCTATTAACAGAACGTTTCTTCTTTGCTGTGCTGATTTTCTTATTATCTCAACTGCTTTATCCTGGCCCAGAATCTGGTCAACAAGACCTTTTGGAATCTTTATGTCTGCAGTTGATTTATAGTTTTTGGGTATTTTGGCTGTAATAGCTACAGTAGTTACAGTTGATTTCACCTTTTCCTGTTTTTTGGCCATAGTCTTATGTAGTATTTATTGTTTTAAAAAGGTTTTGGAACTGTAAGTTCCAAATACCCCAAGAAAACTTTGTTTTCCATTGGGTTGTGGTTAAGCAAAAGTTTTTATAGAATTCTATATGGAATAGGTTAATTGGGGGTGGTATATATTCAAAAATATAAGGTATTATGTAAAAAATGTAAAAAGTTTTTTTTAGTTTATCCAATTCATTCTGGGTTATGTAAGAAGTGTAAAAAAAGCATATATAAAAAATTCAATAAATAGTTGTGTGTTTAGTAAAAGATAGGAAATCTATTTAAACACCAGTTCTTAATGATTGAATATATGGGGCAGCAAGAGGTTTATAATTTTTTAAAAAGGAATAAAAATAGGTGGTTTTTTTCTAAAGAGATAGCCAAAAGATTGGGAGCTTCTATAGGCTCGGTTACAAACTGCCTCAAAAAATTAAGGGAATACAAAGCAATAAATTTTAAGGGAACAAAGCGGAAGAATCAGTTTAAGTATAGCTTTAAGAGATAATAAATTTAGTGGGCTTTGTCCATAAACTATTTTAAGGAAAGTTTTTTATACTTCTAAAGAACAAAAAACAAAATAACAGGCAGCATTAAACAACCCATGCTATGGCTTCTTTTTACATTTACAATATTTGGTACAATTCCAATACCAGTTGATACAAATAATATTAACAATCCCAACCATGATGAGAAATAGAAAACTAATATTGTTATAAACGAGATTACAAAGAAGGCAATCATTGAATAATTTACTTTTTCTATGAGTTTAATGAAAAATTTTGTCAAGTATAATGTTAAGAATGTTGCTATTCCTCCTACAAACAATATTGCTGCAACAAATAAGATTAATGTGTTTAAGTCAATTGTTGTCAGGATTTCTCTTATTGCCAAGACAGCTCCATTTCTTGCTTTGTCTATTGCATACAAACTGACTAAGCTTACTGCCATGTTAACTGTATCAATACCACCTATTAAAATTAAAAAAGAATATGTTCCCAAGCGCCCCATTATTTGCGAGCCTAAAATTGCTGCTTGTGCTGCGCCTAAACCAGGAAAGAAACTTACAAAACTGCCAGAGAATGTTCCTGCTATCAAAGCCCTTAAATTCTCCAATTTCGGGATTTTTATGGTGTCAGTTATTCTTTGCTTTGGAATTTCCACTTTTTTCATTAAACTAACTATAAGCATACTTAAACCAAATAAACCAGACAAAAGGGGGAACAAAGGCTGTCTTAAGTTTGGCATTGTTAAAACTAATATTCCTAAGATTCCAGCCATAATAAAAACAACAAAAGCCCAGAATTTTTTATCTAAACCCTTTTCCATTAAAATCATATAGATAACAACAGCAAGCAAAATAAATCCAATATATGGCTGTAAGTTTTGGTAAATCTTTGGAACTATAATAATCAGTAAAGGAATTAATAAAATTGCTAGGATTAGGCTTAATAAGGAACCAAGTACTGTTAATTTTACTGCTTCATAACCCATGCCTTTAAGCAATAACCTGTGTCCTGGTAAAACACCCAGAGCTGTATCAGCATCTGGAGCGCCTAAAAAAATTGCAGGTAAAACATTCAAAAATGTATGTGCTATAGCCATTGAAATTATAAAAACTCCAAGAGAAGGCAAAGAAACAAAATTCAGCAGATAAGCTGATGAGCTTACTAATATTATAGATACAAGATTTATGTGTATTCCAGGGATTAAGCCAGTAAAGATTCCTACAAAAATTCCCAATAAAGCGGCTATTAAAAACTCAAAAAACATTTTATTTTACAACCCTTAGCCTGTCAGCAATAATTTCCATTTTGCCTTCATATTCATCAACCTTTCCTATAATTTCTATTTCGTTTCCCTGCTGTATGGGCATGGTCTTGTTTTCATCTTTAAATAAAACAACTGTTATTTGTTGTGGCTGTGTTATTTCCATTATGGTGACTTTTTCAGTATCCACAACATTATTTACAATTCCTCTTAATTTTACAAACTCATCTTTATTTTCTAATGTGATTTTTTCAATATTTTTTTCTTTTATTTCTATATTACCAGATATTAGATAAAGAATCAGTAAACCTAGCAGAGAGCAGATAAGTGCTACTTTCAGCAAAGTTTTTTCTTTCATAGTATTAGTTTATTTTATTTTTATTATTAATTATTGTTTATTGAATAACTATTTTATAATTGTAATGAACTAAATTATTAACCAATTAATTGCGATTGTGGTTATGAACTCTATTGTATTTTTTATTGAAGCAAATCACAACCTTTTTAAATTACTTATCTTTACTTTATGCCATGCAAGGCGCAATTAAAAATTTCAGAAGAAGTAGAACCAGGCAGAAAACAACACATATGATTGTTTATCTTAGTGATAAAGGTGATAGAGAAAAAGCCGCTAAATTAGTTGGAAAAAGCGTAGTCTGGAAAAGCCCAAAAGGCAAGGAGATAAATGGAAAGGTTGCAAGTGCTCATGGTAATAAAGGGGCTGTAAGGGTGATTTTTGAGAAAGGGATGCCTGGGCAGAGTTTGGGAACAAAAGTAGAGATAAAGTAAGTTATTTCAGATTGATGTTGTTTCTTTTTTCTTGAAAAGCGTTAACAATCCATACAGAATGCTTCCAAGAGCTGCTCCATATTGCAAAAAAGTTTTGAAAATCCCTAATTCTATTGGAAAATTAAAATTTTGCAGGCTAAGAATCAATAAAATTCCTATTAAAATAAAAATCAAGCCGAGGATGTTTCCTAACCCAAAACTGCTTTCTGGTTTTAGACTGGTGTTGGTTGTAGGAATCTTCATTTTATAAGAATGGTATTGATATAATATCTTTTGCTCCCAGATAAACAATAACAGCACCCATAATTAAGCCTATTATAAGTCCCACTATGAGGCCTCTAGTAAAGTCCATTGCAGGAATATATACTCCTCTTGCTCCTTTTTTATTGAACATTTTTAATCATATTAAACTAAAAAGGAAGTAAATTTGC
>CAYXMT010000057.1:0-3598 GCA_964466175.1 uncultured Methanosarcinales archaeon
CAGAATATTCATTCAAAACATCATAATCATCCTCCAAAACAACAATAACAGAAACTTCATCTTCCTGCTCTAATTTTTCTTCGACAGTTATGTCTACTTTATTGTCATTATCATCTCCAGAAAAAACAATACTTACAGCTAACAAGAAGAACAATAATATTATTACTATGACACCTTTTTTCATCCAACCCCCAAATACTGAGAACCTCTTTTTTGAACAATATAAAATTTTTATGTAATTTCAAAAAATAGGCCAGGAAATCTCTGATTTTCGCTGCCCCCTTTTTTAATGATAATACTTACGGATATTGAAGTGACTTAATAAACTTATGTTGAAATGCTTACACTGTCAGCTAATCTTGCTTTTGTAAATAAAGAGCTCCCAATACCTCTGCCAATAAAAAAAGAGTTTTCATTCATTACTCCGCTCAAAGAGCCTAAAAACCCTTTTTCTTTTTTATATTCCACAATATTAACCTCTTCTCCTATTTGTGTCTCAATGTAATCGATAACTTCATCTCTTGAACCTAGCTCGTCCACTAAGCCAAGTTTTTTTGCTTCAGCTCCTAAATAAAACAGGCCTGTTGCGACCTTCTTAACGTCTTTTTCCTTTAGGTTCCTGTTTTTAGCCACTTCTTCAATAAAATAGTCATGTATCTGCGTAAGGCTTTTTTCAAACAGTGCTTTTTCTTTTGCAGTCATATCCTTAAGAGGGCTTCCAATATCTTTTAGCTCACCTGCAACAAGCCTCTCATAAGTTACATTATGCTCTGCAAGAAAGCCGGAAAAGCCAAGATATGATGCTATGACCCCTATTGAGCCGGTTATTGACATGCGGTTTGCAATTATATGGTCAGTAGAAGAAGCAATCCAATAAGCTCCTGAAGCACCTGCTTCCCTTATCCATGCAACTGTTGTTTTGTTTATTTTCTTAATTTCATCTGCAATTTCCTCAGAAGCCACAGCGCTTCCACCAGGACTGTTGATTTTGAATACTATTGCCTTGATGTTGTCATTTTCATCTGCTTTTTTTATCAGTTTCCGTATCTCATCAGGATAAGTGACATCAGCAAACAAAAAATCAGAATTCTTTTCTGCTACAATAACGCCCGTTATTTCTATTAACGCCACATTTCCATCCAGGCTCTTAAAATCGTTTCCTATAAACAAAGAAATGAAAAAACTCAATATTGTCAAACCTATGATGACCTTTAAGACATATCCCCATTTGTTTTTTTGTTGCACCATTTTCAAACCTTATACTTCTCAACAGTTTTTGTCCTACTTAATATTTCCGATAATCTTTGGTTCTCTTTTGTAAAAAGCATGACTAGGGGGTCAATAATCCATAATAAAACAAAAGGAAACACTGGTATTAAAAACATGCTTCTTACAAATAACTGCCAGTATTTCAGCTCTTTTTCATGCGATTCTACATACAGGTTAAATAAAATTTTCCCCGGAGTTTGGTTTAATTTCTTCTCCAGAAGCATGAAATACAGAATTGTCAAAAAAGCTATTAAAATCACAATAACAGTTATGGCTGCACTAGACCCGGTATTGCTGCTTAAAAAGTCAAATGTTTTGGAAAATGATTCTGTTTGAGGAACCATGCCATTAAAAACCTTCTTAAATGGAAACAGTATTATCATATTTATGATTAAAAGGTCTATTATAAATGCAATAAGTCTTTTCAGCACAGAAGCCTGTGCAAGAAATGTTTTTCCTTTTTTTAAGCTAATATTATTCATAAATTGTGTAGATTTGATTTGGTATTTAACGTTTTGGTTTTATTAATATCAAAAGATTCATATAGCAAAAGATTTAAATATGAATGAATTAAGATACTAAAAAAGAGGTTTTTGAATGATAATAGAACTACCCCACAGATTCTATATGGCTTTTATGGCTATTGCCATATTTATTTTTGGTATATTTATTGGAGATTATGTAGTAGAGAACCCCAGAATAGTAACTACTGATGCTATATTGATGGGTTTGGCATTTACAAGCATTATAACCCTATTGATTGTGAGTAGTTTTATTTTGCAAATAAAGGAAATTTTGGAGAATAAAAAAGATAAGAAATAACTAAGTATTATATTTCGAAAGGTTTATATAGCATCATAGAAATAAAGATTGGTAAAAGAGGTAAAGTATGCTAAAAAAATCACAGGCAGCATTGGAGTTCTTAACTACTTATGCATGGGCTTTCTTAGTTATTTTGATAATGGTTGGTGCATTGGCTTATTTTGGAATCCTAAGTCCTTCCCAATTATTGCCTGACAGATGTAATTTTGGCTCGGAAATAGCATGCGATAAGAATAGAATGATTGTGAATAATATAAATGACGGAACTCTTACAATGAGGATGACTAATAACTTTGGTACTGCAGTTATTGTAAACAAAAGCAACACAAATATAACAACCGATATACTTTCGGCAGGAACCTGCAATCCTCAGATTGAAGGCGAAATTATTCCTAAAAACCCTCCTAGTGAACCAGGTTATGTTTGGCCAGCAGGCACTACAATTACATTTAGTGCAGACTGCACTGGTGGAACTAATTTAGTGGAGAAAGAGAAAATTAAGATGAATATTGAAATTGGTTATTATCCTGCATCTGCCGGACTAAATTACGGAAAAATCATTTTTGGGGAAATCTTTACAACAATACAATAGTTTTATTATTAATCTGAATTCTTATTATTTTATAAACAAAAGTTTTATATACTATTTATAAAAAGAATATATTAAAAAATACCAGTAAAAGAGGTATGTTATGCTTAAAACACGAAGAAATCAGGAATTTCTTGTGTCCCGAAAATTTGTAAAATTTTCGAGGAAATCACAAGCAGCATTGGAGTTCTTAACTACTTATGCATGGGCTTTCTTAGTTATTTTGATAATGGTTGGTGCATTGGCTTATTTTGGAATCCTAAGTCCTTCCCAATTATTGCCTGACAGATGTAATTTTGGCTCGGAAATAGCATGTGACAAGGACAAAATGGTTGTAAAAAATGAGGATGACAATACGCTTATAATGAGGCTAGCTAATAACTTTGGCACTGCAGTTACTGTAATTAAAGGAAATGTAACAAGTGATGTAGAAAATATGGATTGCAGAGCTCAAATTAATGATGCAGATGTCCACCTTAATGAAGATACCGATGACTATAGTTGGCCAGCAGACACTACAATTACGTTTGGTGTAGATTGCACTGGTGGAGCAAATTTAGTGGAAAAAGAAAAAATCAAATTCAATATTGAAATTAACTATTACCCTTCGTCTGTTGGACTAGCTTACAATAAAACTATTTTCGGTGAAATCTTCACAACAGTACAATAGATTTTGAGTTCTTATCTGTTTTTTAACAATAACTTTAAATAATACATTTCAAATTAATTGAGAATAGTTTATCTTCAGAAAAATATTAGTCTTAAAAGAGGTGTATAGTTATAATGTCTAGAAAATCACAAGCCGCATTAGAGTTCTTAACTACTTATGCATGGGCTTTTTTAGTAATATTGATTACTGTTGGAGCGTTGTATTATTTTGGAGTTTTTGATTTCAGCAAGTACTTGCCTGAGAAATGT
>CAYXMT010000058.1:0-3240 GCA_964466175.1 uncultured Methanosarcinales archaeon
TGTTTTTAACAATAATGGCTTGATAATATTTGGAATCGCTTGAGGTGATATTAATACTATTCTTTACTTTAACCAGAATCTAAAAATAAAATGAACCTATGCTATATATCTTACATTTATCCCACTCCTGAAAAACCAATACTTGGCTCTTTTGTAGAAGAACAGCTGGCTGAATTATCAAAGAACCATAATGTCCACATAATAACTAAAGGGAAGTCATGTTGGAAATGTCCTGAGGAAGAGATAGTTAAGGGGATTCATGTACATAGGCTAATAGCTGAGAATCCATTTGTTTTTAATCTCCAATGTTTTATTAAAATTATAAGCCTTAATAATAAATTTTCCTTTGATGTTATCCATTCACACTTCCTTGGATTTTTGACAGTTATATGCGGCCTCACATCAAAAATCATTAGAAAACCCTTTTTTGTTACTGCTTATGGATTAGGCTTGGACCCCACTACAGCATCTTTTTTGAGAAAGCTTTCAATAAAGTTATCATTTAAATTTGCAAAAAAAGTTATTAATATCAGCCATTACACAAAAAGCCTCTCTGAATACTATGCGCCAAAAAAGAAACAGGTTATCATCACCCCAGGCATAACTCTGTCAAAATTAAAAGTAACCTCAAATGCAAAATCTTTTAGGAAAAAATGGAATCTTGGAAATAACATTATCATTCTTTCTGTTGCAAACCTTGTCTGGAGAAAAGGTATTGACATAATTATGTCTGTCCTGCCGGATATCATAAAACATCATCCCCATCTGAAATATGTTATAATTGGTAAGGGACAGGAAAAGAGCAATCTTAAGAGGCTTGTAAAAAAATATAAGCTGACAAAAAATGTTATTTTTGTAGGTTGGGTTAGTGATGAAAACCTTGCTAACTTTTATAATGTTTCAGATATTTTTGTATTAATGAGCCGAACAAAAGGGGCAGCTGTTGAAGGATTTGGTATTGTTTATGCTGAAGCAGGTGCATTTGGAAAGCCAGTTATAGGAGGGAAGTCTGGAGGAACATCTGATGTTGTTATTGATGGAAAGACTGGTTTTCTTATAGAACCAGAAAATAAGAGATTGCTAAAAGAAAAATTGCTTCTTCTTGTAGAAAACAAAAATTTAAGGAGGCAAATTGGAACACATGCAAAAAAATATATCTATGAAACGCATTTGTGGAAATATAAGGTATCACAGATTATTAAATTATATTCAAAATTTATTTAATCTTTTCTCTCCAATAATCCAGCAAGTCTTTTAATGTTTTCTTAAGCTGAATTTTCGGTTTCCATCCAGTTTGCCTGCAGAATTTTTCATTATCCCCCAATAAAACAGGTATATCGCTTGCCCTCATTTTTTTTGGGTCTATTTTTATATCAATTTTTGCATTGCTCATTGAAAGTAGCATATTGAGGACTTTTTTTATTGAATATGCTTTTTTTGAGCAAATATTATAAAATTCTCCATGAATACATTTTTGAAGTGAAAGGAGATAGGCTTTCACTATATCCCTCACATCTGTAAAATCTCTCTCAGCTTCAAGATTTCCTACATTTATTACTGGTTTTTTACCTTTCTCTATTTCTGCTATTTGTTTTGCAAAATCTGACATTACAAATAACGGTTGCTGGCCAGGACCTATATGGGGGAAACTTCTTGAAACAATGATATGCAGTTTTTCCATGTATTTTTTGCATAACCCTTCCTGCTCTTTTTTAGATGCTCCATATGGATTTTTTGGATTCAAATCAGCTGTTTCCTTAATTGGCACTGATTGAGGTATCCCATAAACCTCTGCAGAACTAACCACCAGTATCTTTGGATTTATTTTTGAGTCAATGACTGCATCAAGAAGATTTTTTGTTCCAGTTACATTTATTTTTTTACAAAGCCCCGGTTGCTCAAAACTTTTTTTAACTGAACTTAACCCAGCTAAATGAAAAATAAGTTGTGGTTTTACCTGACTTAGGATTTGCTCAAGTTTATTGGGGTTCAGTAGATTAACTTCATAGTAATTGGCTTTTTTATTCCCATAAAAATTTCCTAATATGCCTATGCCGGAAACCTCATACTTTCTTGATAAAAGAAGATTGCTGAGATGCCCTCCAACAAAACCATTTATGCCCGTTATAAATACCCTCATTTTTTAAGAGATAGCAATTTTATATCAGACTCTACCATTATTTTAACAAGTTCCTTAAAACTAGTTTTTGGTTTCCAACCAAGAATTTTCATCGCCTTTGCAGGGTTCCCTACAAGGCTATTTACCTCTGCTGGCCTGTAAAATTTTTTATTTACCTTGACAACAGTTTTTCCATCACGTTTTCCTACTGTATTCAATCCAGAACCTTCCCAGCTTATTTCCATCCCAGCTACTTTAAATGCTTCTTCAACAAATTCTCTTACTGAATGAGATTGGCCAGTTGCAATAACATACTCATCAGGTTTGTCTTGCTGGAGCATTAACCACATAGCTTCAACATAATCCATAGCGAATCCCCAGTCACGCGTTGCATTTAAGTTTCCAAGTTCAAAATAATCTTGTAAACCTAACTTAATCTTTGCTACTGCGTGGATTATTTTTCTTGTTACGAATTGTTTTCCCCTTCTTGGAGACTCATGATTAAACAAAATGCCGTTTGATGCATGTAGCCCATAGCTCTCCCTATAGTTTATAGTAGTCCAGTAAGCATAAACTTTTGCAACACCATAAGGGCTTCTTGGATAGAATGGTGTTTTTTCTGTTTGAGGATTTTCCTGCGCTTTTCCAAACATTTCGCTGCTAGATGCCTGGTAAAACCTTATTTTAGGGTTTGCTAGCCTGATAGATTCTAATAATCTTGTGGTGCCCAATGCAGTTATATCACCGGTGGATATTGGCTGAGTCCATGATGAAGGAACAAAAGATTGAGCTGCTAAGTTATATACTTCATCAGGGTTTGTTTCTTTTAATGCACGAATTAGGGATGGGACATCAGTAAGGTCTCCCTGTACTAGATGGATTTTATTTTTTATTCCCTCAATTCTTTCAAAAACATCCATGCTTGTTCTTCTGTACATGCCATAAACTTCATAACTTTTTTTCAATAGGAATTCAGCTAAATATGAGCCATCCTGGCCTGTTATACCGGTTATTAAAGCTTTTTTCATCTTTAAGTTATATAACCCTGCCCATTTTATAAAGTTTTTTATTCAAATAATTATCTCCCATAGTAAAATAAGTGGCACGTGTAGGTATGATTG
>CAYXMT010000059.1:0-3140 GCA_964466175.1 uncultured Methanosarcinales archaeon
CCATTAAAATTCCCAACCATGCAATATTAACACCATTATCTACAAGAAATTGATTTTCTGGAACAAATAATTTAGCTTTTCTTTCCTTGCACATTATTTTGCACATTTCCCTTAATCTTTTGTTGCAGGCAACTCCTCCTCCAAGAACTAATTCTTTTTTACCTGTGTGAGCCATTGCTCTTTCTGCAACTTCTACCATCATTGCAAAAACCGTTTCTTGCAATGAATAGCACAAATCTTCAACTTTATGTTCTTTAGAATCAAACTTTCTTTTTAGATTTGTTAAAATTCCTGAGAAGCTTACATCCATTCCTTTTACAACATATGGAAGTTCAATGTAATTTTTTCCTTTTGCTGCCAGAATTTCAATTTTAGGGCCTCCTGGAAATCCCAAACCCATATAGCGGGCAAACACATCAATAAAATTACCAATTCCTTGATCCAGGGTTTCTCCAAAAATTCTGTACTTGCCAGCTTCATAAGCAATTATTTGGGTATTTGCGCCGGATGTGTACAATAAGACAGGATCTTTAGCTTTTGTCAGCACTTTTCCAACCTCTAAATGAGCAACACAATGATTAACCCCTACAATAGGTATTTTATTTTTAGAAGAAATTTCTTTTGCAAACTTCATGCCTACGTGCAATGGAAACGGTATTCCCGGGCCTTGGGAGAATGTAACTAAATCAATATCTTTTAATTCTAGTTTTGCTTGCTCTAATGCATTTTTCAGGACTGTATCTTTTACTTTTTCATGGTGCCAGCCTAATTCATTAGGTATTAACCCACCTTTTTTTGTCTTAAAAGAATCTGTAGCATTAGCAAGAACTTTTCCTTTGTCTGTTATTATACCTATTCCAAAAGTATGTGCTGTTGATTCTATTCCTAGGGATATCATTTTAACTAAAGGCACTTAAGAACTCTATAAAAGCTTTGCTTTAAAAGGCATAACTTAATTCCTTTGCCATTCTCTTGACTTCTTTTTTTGGTATGCCTTCTAATGTTTCATCTTCTTCCCAAGCTTCTTTCTTTTCCATTCTTACCACTAATATTTATAGAAATGGGTTTATAACCGAATAAATGACGCCGGGACTGGGACTTTCATGATGATTGCGAGCGTTAAGCACGTAATCAGTCGCTTTGAACCCAGATGCCCGTGAGGGCCAGCCTTGCTATTGAAGTTCCAGGGCTGTGCAATAGCCAGATTATGCGATCCCGGCATTAAAACAATATTAAACTGCGTTCATTTATAAATATTTAGAATAATAGAAAACAAAGTCATAGTCTTAATTCTTTCTTCCAGTGTCTACAAACACTTTCTGTTTTCTTTTCAGCAATCCCCGTATAATTTTCCGGATTTTTGATGATTTTTAATTGTTCTTTATTGAATTTTTTCAAATAAGGCTGCAATGATTTTTCTTTTTTAATAATCTCTTGCAATGGTTTTTTTGTTGATTGGGCTTTTAATGTCAATTGCTTAATGGTTTCATGCGCGTCCGGGTGATTTTTAGCTGCTAATAGGATGTACAATGGCTCAGCGACAATAAGGCCTTTATTCATATCAAAATTCCTTCTTAAGTTATCCTTGTCAACCTGCAAACTTTTCATAGTCCTATTTAGCCTGACAACGGATATGTAAAATGCCCCCAATATCTCCGGTATAAATCTGGAAGATGCGCTGTTGGTCAGATCCCTCTGGTGCTCAGATATCTGGTCCATATGGATTGTTGTTAACCTGGGCATGAACTCTTTCCACAAGCTTTTAATGTTCTCAAAATTTATCGGGTTTCTTTTCTGCGGCATTGTGGAGCTTCCTACTTGCTTATCCATAAAAACCTCACCAACCTCTGCTATTTCTGACCTCTGCATGTTCCGCATATCATCGGATAAATTTGCCAAGATGCCAAAAGCCTCAACAACAGCATTGGCATAATCTGCAATAAACTCCGCTTCTGGAATCTGCGTGGATATTGGAGATGGCTTCAGGTTCAGCTCCTGCAGCACTTCCATTTCAAATTTCTCAGGATTATCAAAGAACAATGAGGATGCATTATAGCTGCCGACCGCACCGGCAATCTTTCCCCTTAGATTGTTGGAGGTTTTTCTGATTTTTAAGATAGAGTTTCCAAGCCTTGAGACATATTGTGCTATCGCAAAGCCAAATGTGATGGGAACAGCATGCTGTCCATGTGTTCTTCCTATCTGCAAAGTATTCTTTTCTCTCAAAGCCAAATCAATAAGAGTTTTTTCAAAACCTATTAATCCTGGAATCATTACCTCATTAGTAAAATTTTTGTACCTCAATGCATCTGCAGTCGAGATTATATCATGGCTTGTAGCGGTGAAATGTATGAATGGCTTTGCTTCATCACTTACCTTATTTCTGATGCAGTTTACGAGAGCCCTTACATTATGCTTTAGCTTATCCTCCTCCACATAGACCTCGTCTGCAGTTACTTTCTTGCATGCCTTTTCAATCTCATCAGCGATTTCCTTATTGCAGATGCCGTGCCCTGCAAGAGTCTTTGTCAAGGCAGCCTCAACCCTTGCCATATACTTTATCATGGCATTTTCGCTCAGATAAGGCTGCAGCTTATGGAATATCCTTTCATTCCTGCCGTAATACCTGAAATCTAATGGGCTGATTGTGTCAAAAATATTCATCTTTGGCTCAAAAGAAGTATCCTTATTGTCTGCTTCCAATAAACTTTGAATTATTTTTAATAAGGAACTGCCTTTGTTCAGGCTTATTATAATCTTGTTTTTCTCTTTATTTTCCTTTATTAAATTATTTTTCTTGAACAATTGGATGGTAGAATGGACCTTAGCTGGAGAAATGTCGAGATTGCCGGCGATATCCCTGATGTGGAGGCTCTCTTTGGACAATAGCCTCAATATTTCTATGTTCTTTTTTGTGAATATGTCAATTACATTCATACTATATAGAAAACGTTAAGTATTTATAAACCTTTTGGTATTTTAATACATATATTGTTTGTTTTTAAATAACATTAATCCTGCTTTCAAATTAATTTTAATAATCTGATAAATTTATTATGTATTATCCTATTGCTTCCAACAATACTTCTGTCTTCAATAGTCCATTTTTTGTTATGGGTGTTGGTTGTCTTGCCGCCAGC
>CAYXMT010000060.1:0-3038 GCA_964466175.1 uncultured Methanosarcinales archaeon
GAGAAAGATGCTGTGGAAAAAAATAATGGAAAAATAGTATTAATTCCAAAAGTTAAAGGTTATTCTACCAGTGATTTAATAAATAAAATAATTAAAGTCTATACAAATAGGGATTCTTAAAACAACGCATAAATAAAAGGACTTAATGCGCTGCTTTGGCTGAAAATAATCAATGCTCCGACCAGAATAAGCATAATGATTATTGGAGCAAGCCACCAGGCTTTTCTTACTCTCAAAAATTCCCAAATTTCCAATATTAGAGGCTTATTGTTTGACATTTTATGCTATGCCTTCCTTAACCATTAAGTTATGCACTTCTTTTGCAAATAACTCATGGCCATAATCATTCAGATGATGGTCTCCCTCCAGATACATGCTCTTTTTGTTTTCAAACTCCTTCTTAAATAAAGGGTATAAATTTATTATTTTTATATTTTCGCTTTTTGCAAATTCCTTCAGTAATCTATAGGGATACTACCTTAGTCTTTGGCATATTTTTCACTATCCCATATATCCTGGGGATTATCCTCCCTTTTTATTAAAAAATTGCCCATGACTATACAGTCTATTCCTGTTCCCATCATGCATTTATATGCGTCATAAGGTGTACAGACAATTGGCTCTCCCCTTATGTTAAAAGAAGTGTTTATTAAGATAGGTATGCCTGACAATTTTCCAAATTTCTTAATTAAATCATAATATAGTTGATTTTGATGCCTTCTTATTGTTTGCAGCCTTCCAGACCCATCAACATGAGTCACAGCAGGTATTTTATCATGCCATTCTTTTCTGATTGGATATACCATAAGCATAAAGTCAGTTGTCTCGGATATGGGAACATCACATTCAAAATATTTTAAAGCATCGTCTTCGCATACAACTGGTGCAAAAGGCCTGAATTTTTCTCTGTGCTTTACTTTATGATTAAGAATCTCCTGCATTTTTGAGTTACAAGCATTTGATAAGATGCTTCTTGCTCCTAATGCCCTTGGTCCCCATTCCATGCCTAATTGAAACCATCCAACAACATTATTATTATAGATTAGTTTTGCAGCAACCTCTATTATTTCTTTTTCATCCTTGAATTCAGAATATCTTATTTTATTTTTGTCCAGAAAAGATTTTATTTCTTCTGTAGAAAATCCTGGTCCAAGATAAGCATCCTTAAAAATATAATTCCTTTTGTTGCCCAATACAGAATGATAAATGTAGGCAGCAGTGCCAATACTTGTACCGCCATCACCTGGGTCTGATTGCAGCCAGATATTCTTAAATAATGTATTTCTTAAAATCTTGCCATTTGCTACACTATTCAAACCGCATCCTCCAGCTAAGACTACATTTTCGCTTTTTGTTTCTTTGCAGACATGATTTAACATTTTGAATAATACCCTTTCATATACCCACTGCAGTGCTGCCGCAATATCTTTGTGTCTTTGTGTTAATTCAGACTCTGGTTTTCTTACTGGCCCATCCAGCAATTTACATAATTTTTTTGAGGGCATCCTATCAGCATAATGATAAATAAAATAGCTCATGTCCAAACTATAACTTCCATCTTCTTTTATATCGATAACCTGCATTAATTTTCTATAATAGGGGTTTGTGTTTTTATCTTTATTCCCGTAAGGGCTCAGGCCCATAACCTTATATTCAGAATTATTGACACTAAAGCCCAAATAAGCAGTTATAGTAGAATATAGCAATCCTAAAGAACTTGGAAAATTAATCTCTTTCATTAAATGGATATCTTTGCCATTTCCAATTCCATAAGCAGTTGTTGTCCATTCTCCTACTCCATCTATCGTACATATCGCTGCTTTCTCAAAGGGACTTATCAAAAAAGCAGCTGCCGCATGCGCAAGATGATGCTCTATAAACAATACATCTCCTTTGTATTCTAGTTTTTTCTTTATTGTCTTGGTAACTCTTAGTTTTTCATTGATCCAGGAAGGTATAGAAGCCAGAAAAGTTTTAAAGCTCTTAGGAAACATTTCCAAGTGCTGTGACAAAACTCTTTCAAATTTTAAGAAAGGCTTTTCATAGAATCCTACATAACTTACATTTTTGATAGTTATATTTTGGCTTTTCAGACAGTAATTCGCAGCATTAAAGGGGAATGATGTATCATGCTTTTTTCTTGTAAATCTTTCTTCTTGAGCAGCAGCTACTATAACTCCATCTTTCAGTAACGCTGCAGACGAATCATGGTAATAACAGCTTATCCCCAGAATATACATGCTCAAAAACCTCCGGTTTTTTGCACACTAGAAATTGCATAGCAATTTCTTAGTGTTTTGACCTCAAAATTGCCTATAATATTTTTCAATTGGTTTATTTTTTAAATTTAAATCTGACCAGTAAGTGGCATCCTTTGACAATTTTGTCTCTAAAAAATGTTTTCCAGATATCTTAGCAAAAAGAGATGTTAATCCAACTGCAAAAAAATATACAATGGCTAATAGTATTGTGTTGATGATTAATGCAAGGTTATATCCAAAATTGCCCATGCCTTTCTTAAACCCCTTAAAAAACTGTTTTATTCCTTTCATTTTAAAAGTCTCTTTATTATAACTCCAAGCAAAGCAATTAATATTGTAATCCCCATTATATGGAAATAAGACCAGGTTTCGGGAATTTTTTTCAATAGAAGCAATATAAAAAATAGGATTGTAGTAAATAAAAAGTATCCAAAAACATAGCCCAGTTTTTCACCCAGCTTTTCGAGAGATTTATTTTGCTCAAAAATCATATAGCTTCTGGATTTCCTACTTCTTTATAAATGTTTTTTTAATCTCCTTCGATACCTTTTTAAAACTCGCCTTTTTCTTAATATCACTATGCCATTAAAACTGTCAGTAATTATACCAGCGTATAATGAGGAAAAAACAATAGCTACTTTAATTGAAAATGTGCAGAAAGTTACTTTGAAAAAAAGCATAAAAAAAGAAATAATTGTTGTTGATGATTTCTCAACAGATGGTACAAGAAAAATTCTGTTAGGGTTAAAGGGATCCAACTTAAAAATATTTTTTCAT
>CAYXMT010000061.1:0-2895 GCA_964466175.1 uncultured Methanosarcinales archaeon
TTTTTGCACTAGATGATACTATTAAGCGAAATAAATATTCGCTTAATAGTTGTTAGCCAAAATTTTCTTACTGCCTCCCCCATCGGTAAATCTCAAATCTTTTAGATAGGTGCCTTCGTTAAATCGATAAACGGAAACGACAAAGAAATGCTATGCACTTTCTTCTAACAATGATTTAACGGCTCGCTTCGCTCACCCAAATTTTTACTTACTTTAAACGACTGGGAGGGAATTCCGAACGACGACTTTAAAAAGAAAACTTTATAACCCATTTGAATTAATCTAATATACAATGGATAATCAAACAAATATTAATGAACTTAAAGAAAAAATAAAGAAATTTTGTGAAGATAGAGACTGGGATCAATATCACAATGCTAAAGAATTAGCTATTGGGATAGTTACGGAAGCTTCTGAATTATTACAGCATTTTAGATTTAAATCTGAGAAACAAGTTGATGAAATGATTAATGACACATCAAAGAGGCAAGAAATCTCAGAAGAGATGGCGGATGTATTATATTTTTTGATTAGATTATCGCAAAGATATAACATTGATTTAACAACAGAATTGAATAAAAAGATTCAAAAAAATGAACAAAAATATCCTATTGAAAAAGCGAAGGGTTCTAATAAGAAATATACGGAGTATTAAAAAATGAAACTCTACGAATCTACTGTCTTGGAATTTAAAGAAGATGTAGTTTATAATAGAATTGCAGATAAAGTTGCACAAAGTTTTGAAAATTACTTTAACAGGAAAGCACCAGAATCAGAAGTACGAGCTTGGAATAATTCATTACCTAAATTAAAAGAAGTTTTAGATACTTCAAACTTATTGGAAAATAATATTGTAATTGAATATGAACTACCCTTCGCAAAAAATAGCCGAATTGATGTAATCTTATTTGGTAGAGATGAAAAAGGAGATGATAACATTGTTCTCATTGAACTTAAACAATGGTCTAATAATCATGTAGAAGATTCAGAAGATGAAGGAAATGTTATTGTTGATTATGGAAGATTCAAAAAATCAGATCCGCACCCCTCTTCGCAAGTTGAAGGCTATTATTGGCATTTAAAAGATTATATGACTATTTTTGAAGAGGATAAACCTGCTTTATTAAGTGCTTGTGTGTATTGTCATAATTATAATAAGGGAACTAATGAGGTTCTGTATCTTCCAAAGTTCAGTGACAATCTAAAAAGTTACCCTTTATTTTCTAAACAAGAAATGATTGATTTAGGCAATTATCTCAAAGATAAACTTGGAAAAGGCAAGGGTAAAGAAGTTTTAGAGAGATTCAATCTTAGTATTTTAAAACCATCACGAAAGTTGCTAGATCATACAGGGCAAATGATTAATCAACAACAGATTTTTCATCTTATTGAAGAACAACAAACGGCATATAATACTATTATGAGCAAAGCAAAAAAAATTGCCAAAACAAATGAAAAATCAGTTATCATTGTTAAAGGCGGTCCAGGAACAGGCAAATCCGTAATTGCCTTAGAGGTTATGGGAGAATTATTAAGAATGGGAAAAAATGTATTCCATGCTACAGGTTCGTCTGCTTTTACTAATACCTTGAGAAAGATTCTAGGAGTCAGATCTGCAAAACAATTTAAATTTTTTAATAGTTTTATGACTTATTCGGAGAATAGCATTGAAGTTCTTATTTGTGATGAAGCACATAGGATTAGAAGAACCAGTGAAAGCAGATATACTCCTGCAGTTTCAAGAACAGGCGAACCTCAAATTGATGAACTAATTAAAGCTTCAAAATTATCGGTGTTCTTTATTGATGAGCATCAAGTAGTAAGACCTAATGAGATGGGTAGTGTTAACTTAATAAAAGGATCTGCAAATAAGTTCAATGCCAAAATATACGAAATGGATGAATTAAAGACACAATTCAGATGTGGAGGTTCAGCAAAGTATTTGGAATTAATTGAAAAAATATTAAAAATTAAAGAAGAAGGTGAAGAATTCGAAATTGAGCCCGATAATAAAATGGAATTTAATATTGTTGATTCACCACATAAATTAAAGAGTATTCTTGATCAAAAAAATCACGAAAAGAAGAATTCAGCAAGATTAGTTGCAAGTTTTTGTTGGCCTTGGAGTAAGCCAAATCATGATGGTTCATTAGTTAATGATGTAAAAATAGGAGATTTCGAAATGCCTTGGGAAAAGAAAGATCAATTTTGGAAATGGGCTACTGATGATTCAGGAATGGACCAAGTAGGCACGGTGTATACAGCACAAGGTTTTGAATTTGACTATATTGGAGTAATTTTTTGCAAAGATTTAGTTTGGAATAAAAGTAAAAATGACTGGGAAGCGAAACCGGAAAATTCTTATGATACTGAAGCAAAAAGAAACAATCCTAATTTTGTCAAACACTTAAAAAATATCTATAGAGTTTTACTTTCAAGAGCACATAAAGGTGTTTATGTATATTTTATGGACAAAGATACTGAAGATCATTTTAGATCCAAATTAAAAATTAAATAAAACAACGGAATTCCCCCCACGAACGACTAAACTATTGTCTGCTTCGCAGTAATTGATATTAAAGTAAGTAAAAACTACGGCACCTATCTGATTCTTCGGCAGTAAGAAAACTCTGCGGATTTACTTCGTAAATCCTTGCCTCGCCCACTCCACTTCGTTCGTAGGCTCGGTCGCCTAACAGGAATTATGCGGTTACATTCCGCTCGCCACTTCGTAGCTTCGCTCCATTCCACCCAAATTTTTTCCAGCTCTAAAAAATTTTCCAGCCATATGGGGAAAATTTTCTGAGGGAAAAAACTTCGCATAATTCCGATGTTAGTTTCAATTTAGTTTAAGTTTTTTCTTTTAAGAAAAGAAACAAAAAGGGGAATTCCAGT
>CAYXMT010000062.1:0-2805 GCA_964466175.1 uncultured Methanosarcinales archaeon
ATGATACTACTCAAAAAACATAAACAAAGTTTTTATATCTCCAAAATTAGTTTAGATTATAGTAGTGATAATTATAGAATTTACAATAAAAATGGCAGATAATGTTCTTAAAACAAGCGCGGATGATTTATATGAGTTAGTAAGGTCAAGGGAAAAAATATCTGTGGAAGATGTTGCAAAGATATTGAGAATTCCTGATAATATTGTGCAGGCTTTAGTTGATTTTTTAGTAGAAGAAAAAATATTTGGAATAGAATACAAATTTACCACTCCTTATGTTTACATAAGCCAGGAAAAAAAAGGCAAGATTGACCTTTCAGAAAAAATAGAAAAAAAGCTGGTAACAAAAGAAGAATTTTATCAAAAAGCAGGCAAATGGAACATATCTGCAGAAAAGATAAATGTGCTGTGGGAAAAATATATCAAAGAAAATTTTGATTCAATTAAGAAGGATTTTTATATAAAAGCAAACCTGAAGAACATTCCAGTGGGAAAAATAGATATTTTATGGGAAAAGTATTGGGAACAGTTGCAGTAAAATACAAAGTCTATGACTTTGGACCTCCCCATTAGTGTTATACAGCATAAAGTACCCACCCCCTGCAAAATAATTGAATAATAACACAACTGACTGAATGTATACTTAAGATGGACATTGATGATTTCCTGGATAAGGAAGTCCAGGTCGAAAAAAAAGAGGAGATAGAAGATGTTTCTAGCCAGACAGCTGAACAGTCAGTAGATGATGTTAAAGATACTACTAGTGAAAGTAATGAAACAGATACCGTCAAAAACTATTTCCAGCTTTGGAGCAAAGTTTCAGAAGCAAAATTTAAATGGGATGAAAAACTGCATGATGAGCTTAAGAAACAAGAAAATGATGTAAAAGCAGAAGTTGATAAATCTCTTCTAACAGCAGGAAGAGACAAAAAGGAAATAAAAAGGCTCATAGGCAAGGCACTTACTGAATTGGAAAACAAAAATTATAGTGCTGCAACAAAACTTTATTCTGAAATAAGCGATATGAAGGATAAGTTTCCTGATTTTCTTCTTCAGGAAAAAAAAGAGATTAACAAAGAAATTTTCCTTCTTTATGAAAAGCTCCATGACCAGATAGACTTAAAGTTCATAAATGATTTTAAGGATTCTATTGCACATATTAGCAGTCTTATCAATGATTCATCGTCCAGCCTTAACATGGGAGACATAGCAAAAGCAAAGGCTTTGTATGAAAATGCACTTAAGACCTACAAAAGCCTGCCAAATGGTCTTTTACAGGAAAAAATAGGGCTTGGTAATGGACTGCTTAAGCTCTATAAGGATTTAAGCATACAAACGCAGATTAAAGAATTACAGCATCAGTTATCCAAGGGTGTAGGGGGCCATGAATATACAGCTAGCGAAAACAAATTAAGGCATTTATCAGAATCTGTTAAAAAAAGAGGTTTTGAGCCACACCCTCAAGGTATGCAAAACAAAGCTCTGTTCAGCAACCTTGTAGCAAGAAAACTGGACAGGGCAAAAACAAGCCTGAGCAGAGGCCTTTATTCAGAAGCAAAAAAGAACATTGAAAGCATTCTTAACGTTGATCCCAATAACATGGAAGCAAAGCAGATGCTGAATAGTTTGCCTCAATAGTATTGGTTTAGTTCTAATAAACAAAAACATTTATATTCTCGAATAGACCGTGTGTTTCCTATATGGGAAATGAAAGATGGCAGAAAGCGAGGATATTAAGGAATTAAGGAAAGAATTAAAGAAATTAAAGCCTGAGGCCAGGCTAAAAAAATTAAAGGAATTAGAAGAAAAAAGAAAGGCAGAGATAACTGATATAGAAGTTCTTATAAAGGATTCTGAAAAAGATATAAAGACAGATGCAGTTGCAGAAGAAATAGCACCGGAACAGACTGAAATAAATATTGGAAAGTTATTTGAGGAAGAATCTGCGCGGCTTGAAGGGACTGTAAAGAAAGAAGCTCCAGAAACAGAAAAAGAGGGTCTAGGGTACATATCTTTTAAACAGGCTTATAATGACTATTCAACATTACAAGATATTGGATACGCAAGTATGACAGGTTCTTTAACATCTGAGCAGATAAAATCAGTAAGTAAGATAGAAGACAGGCTTGCAAACAGTAAATATCAGTCTACAAGCCAAGAAGTTGCAAACATACTTGTAGCAAGCAAGTCTGTAGCGTATAATATAAGGAAGTATTCTGGTCGGGAATAGCTATTTTCTGAATATATGTATTAACAAAGCAATTCCTAAAATTAAAATTATTATTTCGCCAGCAAAAATACCAATAGCCATTACGCTGCCATTTGAAAGCCTTTTTCCCCCTTTTATTGCAGCGCCGGTTACTGAGACAGTACCCACCTCAATATTTTTTACATCAGTGTTTTCTTCCAGAACATTTCCACTGCATGCAATGTTTAATTCAGCAGTCGAGCTTTCAATATTGCTTCCATAAACCAAATCAACCTTTAAGGAATATATTCCTGGAACAATGCTGAGAGGCAATATTATTTTGTAAGTCCTGGAAAAACTGTTGTCTTTGTCAAACGGGTCTTCAGTTAGTTCAAAAGATTCCTGTATGTTAACTCCCAATTCTTCATTTAATATTGCAAGTTTTACTGCTTCATCATTAACTCCCACATTAACAGCCTTTACCTTAAGGCTTGCTGAGCTGCCGCATTGCGCATTGCTGCTTAAAAAATCTAATTTGTTAAATATTATGTCATGTTTTTCCTTGTCAACCTCAACTTCAAATTCTATCTCTTCTGAATAAGGAAAGCTATTTTCAT
>CAYXMT010000063.1:0-2762 GCA_964466175.1 uncultured Methanosarcinales archaeon
AAAACTTTCCTGAAGATAGCTTCGGATCTGAGTTCAAATCTCAGTGTCCCCATTTATTTTCTTTCTAGAATTTCATTACTTAAGAAATTTAAACAAGGGCTTATAGAATCTTATAATCAATATTATCGCAACAAGTATTGCTATGCCAGACATAATATAAAGTTGGTATAAAACAAAGAAATCTTTTATATCATCAATAAGATTAAAATAAGATATAGAATAAAGTACCATGCCCAGCAGTATAACTGTAAGGATTTTAAAATAAGGTGCACTATATTCTTTCTTCTTTTTGGTTTTCTTCTCTGATTTTTTTGCTTCTTTTTTTATTCTTTTTTTTGCTTTGCCTTGCTTTTTCTCTTCTTTAGAAATATAATTATAAAACAAAAGCAGCAAAAACAAAACAACTACAACGCCGACACCTATAGATATATAGTAAAAGTATCCTACAAATATGTTTTTAATGTAAAGGTGGAGGTATTTTGCATTGAATAATCTGTTTTGGTGTCCTACAAATATTCCCAATGCAATTAACAGCAATACGTAAATCCAGGTTTTACCTAAAGAAATCTTAAATTTCTTTTTTGTTTGCTTCTTCGTCTCTTTTGACTTTTCTTTTCTTGCTTTCTCTTCTTTTTTGTTTTCTTCCAGTTCCTTTTCCTTCTTTTTCTGCTCTCTTTCTTTGTTTTTTTCCTCTTCCTTTTCTTTTCTTGCAAGCCTTGAAGCCTTTAGCCTCTCGCTCTTAACCTTATATTTTTCATATCGCTTTTTTATTTTATTCTTAGACTTTATGATCTGCTTTCTGAAGACAACAATCAAAACTATAATTGCAACAAGCAGATAAATATAATATTGGTATACCTTTGCAGCTAATTTTGCTTTTTTTACAGATTCACTTTCCTTTTTAAGAACTATGTCAACATTTTTGGGATATACCTTACCTTCACTCTCCAGATTTATCTTAATACCGTACGTGCCCTGCTCAATACCCTCACCTGGATTTACATTTAGATTTATATTTCCAGTCTGGCCAGGATTCAGTTCTAAAGTTCCGGGATTTGCACTAACCCAGGAAGGCCCTTCTAAACTTACATCATAATCAGCTTTTTTTATTCCATCATTCTTTACCTTGGCAGAAAAGAAATCCTTACTGTAAAGGTTAGTTATGCTCGCCTTAGTACTTACAGTTGCCTTGTAACACTCAAATTTTGATGTAACATCAATTTTTATTTCACTAGAAACTCTTGTTTTATTCTCAACTACGGCAGATACTAAAACTAAAAAACTTCCGGAAACATCATCTCCAGGATTTATATTTAAGATTGCAGTTTCTTCATCTCCTGATTTTAAGTCAAATGAAGTCCTATTTCCAAAACTTGCCCAGTCCGCACTGTCTGATTCCAGCTTTACATTCTTCTCAAAGGTTACTGGATTTTTAAGGGTAATTTCATAGCTTTGTTCTTCGCCGCCGCAAACAGTATCTTTTTCTTTTTCCAACTCAAGTTCTAAAGCATAGCAATCCTGCACATCAGCTTCAATATTCTTTTTTCTTTGTACTTTCCCAAGTTCGCTTATAGTGTTTAACTTAAAATCAAATTGCCCGTCAATATCAGTTGCATCATAATTTATAAAAAACAATCCTGATTTTTCCCCGCTAAGACTTACACTGCCTATATTCAATCCTGCCCATTCCGGAGCATCTAAAAACAGCCTATATTGGTTTTCAAAATCTTCATTGTTTGTAATTAAGATTGGAATAGATTTTTTCTCATCTCTGCATAAAATATAAGAATTGTCATGCTGTAAAAATCTTGCACTTTCTCCAATATTGTCAATAACCTCCCCTTGTTCTAAAGAATAATCATAACATTCGGCAAAATCAAGAACCTGATTTACAACTTTTGTCAGGCCATTATTGGCAGTTATAAAAATCTCTAAATCATAATCTCCCTTAATATTGCATTCGGAATTGACAGAAACAAAAAAGCTTCCTTTTTGTCCTGGAGCCAAAACAAACTTGTCTGGGCTGAAGGTAACCCATTCTACTACATCTCCACTTGCTAAAACAGCATAAGAGCCTGCTATTGAACCGGTATTTTCAACATTAACAGTATACGCCTGGTTTGAGCACGGGCATAGCTCTACAGAGCCTTTTGTTGATGCTGTAAAATCTTCCTGTGCACTAACAATACTAATTAAAAGAATAAATAGGAAAAATAAACTCGTAAAGGTTTTTTTACAATTCATTTTGATTGATAATTATTATTGATTTATTCCGACTTGAGTTTAATACCCCTATGCTTATATTAAAACCTTATAAAATTGAATACTTCCCCTAGTAAGAATCCAAAAAAATATAGAAAAATAATAAAAAAAGAAAAATTAGTAGTAGGTTTTTTCGTCGCCTTCTTCTACTTCTTCTTCATCTCCTCTAAGCTTGCTAAATCCTATGATCAGTCCGATTATCACAAGCAAAATCACTAGGATTACTAAGCCAACTTCAAGGCCTTTCTTCAACTTAGCAGTTCCGCTTGCTTTTCCTTCCTGAACACTTACACCCAAAGGAAGTTGTTTAAGCACTTTATCTCCGCTGCTTATTGTTACTGTAAATGCCTGGTCTCCTACTGGAGCATTTTCACTAGCAGAAACATAAACAGTAGCTGCCTTGCTTTCTCCAGCGCCGATTACCAAAACATTTGGGCTTACTCTCAAGTTTGCCCATGCAGCGCCATCAGCACTTACTGTATAAGTCTTTGAGCTTGCTC
>CAYXMT010000064.1:0-2725 GCA_964466175.1 uncultured Methanosarcinales archaeon
GGGATTCCTGGATTGATTCAAAGCATGAGTGCTTCTGGGTATGAAAAAACGTTGAGGATTTACGGGCCTATTGGAACAAAAAAGTTTATGGAAAGGATGTTTGGGGTTTTTTTATTTGACAGAAGAATTGATATTAGTGTTTATGAAGTTAAAAAAGGGAAATTTTTTGAAGATGAGGATATTGTTCTGGAGGCAGAACATTTAAACCATAATATTGAAACACTAGGCTACAATATTGTAGAAAAAGGTAAAAGAAAGATAAATCTGAGATTCGTAAAGAAAATTGGGATTCCTGAAGGGCCATTATTGGGAAAATTGCAGGGGGGTAAAAGTATTATGTGGGGGGGCAATAAAGTGGATGTTGACAAAGCGACAAATGTGGTGAAGGGAAAGAGAATAACCATTATTAGCGACACTGTTCCATGTAAGGGTGCTGATAAATTGGCTAAAAATTCTGATTTGTTGGTATGTGAGGCTACTTATGCCTCAAATTTGGAAAACAAAGGGGAAGAACATAGTCATATGACTGCAAAACAAGCGGCAGAGCTTGCGAATAGAAGCAACGTAAAAAAACTTGTTTTGACTCATTTCAGCGCAAGATATAAAAACACTCGTGAGCTTGAGGAAGATGCAAGAAATTGTTTTGGTAATGTTTTGTGTGCAAAAGATTTTATGAAAATTAATTTGTAAAGGGAGATTACAATTTCACTCAAATCAAAAGGGATAAATGCAGAGAGGGACCTGATTCATAAGTTCTGGGCTACTAATGGGTGGTCTGCGGTTAGAATTGCTGGCTCTGGGTCTATGAAGTATCCATCTGCAGATGTCCTGGCTTCCAATAAACTTAGAAAATTGGCAATTGAATGTAAAACTTGTATAGAAAAAAATAAATACTTACCAAAAGAAGATGTGGAACAACTAAAACAATTTGCGGATATATTTGGTGCAGAACCTTGGATTGCAATAAAATTTAAAGGGTATGAATGGTTTTTTGTTTCTTTATCAGATATCGCAGAAACGGCTAAAAGTTTTGTTATTGATAAGGAGAGTATTAAAAGTATGGGGTTGTTATTTGAAGAACTGGTAAGCAAATAAAAATAAATAAAGTTATTTCTTTTTCTTCTTCAAAGCTTTTTCGATTCTGGATTCTTCTTTCGCTACCTTGTTAACAGCCCGTTCTATGTGTGATTCTATCCTTGCAATCCTCCTTTCCATAAGAACAAGAACTCTCAAAGAGTATACTATTGCTGCTAAAGTGCCTACAATCACCGCCAGTGTAACTTCTTGAACGCCCAAAGGCAATTTTACCACCTCTTTTTGTAAAAATTTTATTATTTCTATATCTGGGATAAGTTATATAAAAATCTTTCGAATAAGTAGTAGCCAGAAGAGCTAACTGGAAGAAACCAATATTTGTTTCAGAAATTTTGTTGTGTGTTTGTTTTTAATCCAGATACACAAATCATAATCTGGGTGGGCTTCTGCTTCTTTTATTGGAAAAATAAGGGCGCTTTCCTCATCTACCAAACACACCCTCAACCCAACGTCTAATGGTTTTATGGTTGTTTTGGTTTCGTCTATAATAGATTGGTATTCTTTTGTTTTTGGTTCTGTGGATAATAATATACTCTCTTTCGCATCTTTGAATAAGAATGATAAATGTTTATAAATGTTTTTTCTCCCCCTAATAACGGCCGCTACGTCTTTTGTGTGATCTATGCTTCTTTCATAAAGTTTTTGAAAGGTATTTATTATGTTGTTGACGCTTGTATTTTTAAGGTATGATAGTTGCCTTTCTGTGTTTTTTTCTAATTGTTTCTTGACGCTCTCAAGAACTTCTTTAGGAGGGACAGCAAGATATTTTATTGGTTTGCCTAACTTCATAACAACAAACCCCTTCTTTTCTAAGCTTTCGAGAACATCATAGCTTCTGCTTCTTGGTACATTAGCTATATCTGAAAGTTCGCCGGCAGTTGAGACTCCTCGGCTTAGTAAGGCCATCCAAAGTTTTGCCTCATAAGTATTCAAACCAAAAGTTTTTGTTTTTTTTATCGATTCATTGTGGGTTATCATAATGGTGTGTATTGGTTTGGGGTATTTAAATTTTACTATTTTTATCATTTTAAAGTGATAAAACATACCCAGCCCACCATTTCCTATGGAAGTTGTTGTGTTGTTTGTTGTGTTGTTTCATATAATTATTTTCTATATAGAAAATAAATATATAACACAACAACAAACTTTTCTGTTTGATTATATTTCCAAAGGAAATATAGCTGTAAGGGGCAAACAAAAGGTTTAAATAGGTACGTTTCCCCTGGAAATGGTATGGTAAAAAAGAGCCTTGCGTCTTTCTTTGAAGAGTTCTTATATAAAGAGTCTTTATTTGTTGATAGGAGCATTTTGTCGTCTTCTTATGCCCCACAGACCATTTATCATAGGGATAAAGAAATAAATAAGATTGCAAACATCTTAGCGCCGGCATTAAAACAAGAAAAACCCTCCAACCTTTTTATTTACGGAAACACAGGCACAGGCAAAACACTCACAGTTAAACACATAATTGATAATATAGAGGAAGTCTCTAGAAACAAAAACATACCCCTAAAAACCATTTACACCAATTGTAAACTAAAAAGGGTGGCCGATACTGAGTATAGGTTAATATCACAACTAGCAAGTTTTTTTGGAAAAACCCTACCACCAACAGGGCTACCTACTGATG
>CAYXMT010000065.1:0-1368 GCA_964466175.1 uncultured Methanosarcinales archaeon
TAGAATCTGTAGAAGTGTATAAAACTTTTCCAAAAGCTGACGAAGATTTAAAATTCAAAAGACAACTGCACGGAAACACCCCTTTTATTTTTAAAGCAAATGTGTGCTATAAATACCAAACAAAGGCCGCATCTGAAATTTGCTTTTTAGAGAATCTGGTGGATGTTGCTGATGATGCAATATGTGACCCTAGCGAGCCAAAAAATATTTTTAGTTCTGGTAGCCCATTAGGAGTTCCTGCATTCAGACAGACTGTTGTTGGCAAGGACAAGATTCAGTTTAGTTTTGATATAGTGCATTCTGGCAGTGGGGATGTTTTTGACCCAACTGATGTTGCTGACTGTCCAACAGCGTCAAAAGATAGAAGAACAAAAGAAAATAAAGTGGATGTAAATGTTAATACAGGTATTACTTCAGGAAATTTGAAGTGCAGCGGGTTTGATGCTGTTACTGATGGAGATGCAAGCTTTACAACTACCTTAGTTAATGGTAAGAGGACTATAACGTGCACACAAAGTTTGACTAGCGCTTCTGATTTCATTGGTCCGGTAGTCATTAAATTAGATTTTAATTACCTGGGCAGTATACAAAAAGAAGTGTTGGTAAAGCATTTGGTTAGTTAAGTATTCGGGGAATGAAAAATAATCTACTAATAAAATGCAGGGAAAAAATCATTTGAATCTAATTATGTTTAGCATAATCTCTTTATTTCTTATAACGAGCTGCAAAGGTGGAGGGGATGCTGCTGGAACCCTAACAACTCCATTTCTTGGAGGTTCTCAGGGCCTGGAAATGAAATTTTTGCAGGGGAATCCACCAGCAGAAGTTACTGATGATGGAAATCTTCCTTTCAAGGCAATTGTAACTTTAGTAAATCAGGGAGAGTTTGATTTGGCGAGTACTCAGGTGGAGGTAGGGCTATCTGGTTTTTTGGCAGAAGATTTTGGTGTAACTGCAGCAGATAAGGGTAAGTTAAAAAATCAACCACCTGATGATAATCCCATTGCAAGGAAAAAGGATTCTGAAGGGAATATATTGGAGGCTATTGAAGTTTCTGTTCCTTTCCCAAGCAAAGCAGATGGTGACGATTTTAATTATGCAAGACCTTTGCCTGGAAACAGGCCTTTTCTTTTCAGAGCAGAAGTGTGTTATAGATATGGGGCCCAGGTTGTGTCAGAAATTTGCGTGCTGAAGAATATGATAGATATTATTGATGATGCTCCTTGTGATCCTAGTGAATCTAAGAGTGTTTTCAGCTCTGCGAGCCCATTAGGGATTACTGCATTCAGGCAGAATGTTGTTGGCAAGGACAAGATTCAGTTTAGTTTTGATATAGTGCATTCTGGTTCTGGTGATGTTTTTGCAATA
>CAYXMT010000065.1:1468-2718 GCA_964466175.1 uncultured Methanosarcinales archaeon
TAATTTGTGTTGGATTAGGCAAGAATAAGGGAGGTATTGTAAGTGGTTTAGCTAACTTAGTTAATGGTAAGAGAACTGTAACGTGCACACAAACTTTTTCAACTACAAGACCTGATTTCATACAACCTATGGATATAACTCTTGATTTTAATTATCTTGACAGCATAGACAAAAATATTTTAGTTAAGCATTTAGGGTAATCAGTTTTAAATAAAAATAGTTTCAATATTATCAATAAGATGGGACAAAAAAAAGAGTTGACTTTGATAGTTTTTAGCGTAATCTCTCTATTTCTAATAGCAGGTTGCGGTAGTGAGGAGGTTTCAGACTCTCCTTTTTTAGAAGGCTCTAAAGGTATTGAGATTTCATTTTTGCAGGGTAATCCGCCGGATGAGGTTACTGACAACAGAAACTTTCCTTTCCAAACTATAGTAAGTTTAGTAAATCAGGGAGAGATTGATTTAAAAAAAGAGCAAGTTGAGATTAGTTTAACTGGATTTCTTCCAGAGAATTTTCGTGCTAGGGATGGTATTGATGATAATAGAGATGGAGATGTTACCGATGACGATGATTTTGTTGATGAGGATTTAACTTACAAAAATCCTAATGATGACTTAACTGCAAGAAAAAAAGATTCTGAGGGAAATATGCTGGAGCCTGTGCAGGTTTCCAAAACATTCCCAAAGCGCGATAAGTTTTTTAATTTTAAAAAGAATTTACGAGGGAATACTCCGTTTCTTTTCAAAGCAGAAGTGTGTTATAACTACCAAACAAAAGCTGTTTCAGAAATTTGCGTGTTAGAGAATATGATAGATATTATTGATGATGCTCCTTGTGATCCTAGCGAATCAAAGAGTGTTTTCAGCTCTGCAAGTCCTGTAGGGGTTACTGCATTCAGGCAGAATGTTGTAGGCAAGGACAAGATTCAGTTTAGTTTTGATATAGTTCATTCTGGGTCTGGTGATGTTTTTGAATTGACCACTTTCAGTACTAACCCTAATATTGAAGAGTGTCCTACATCGCCATCAACCAGAAGGTCAAAAGAAGATAAGGTTAAGGTTACTATTAATACTGGAATTCCAAAAACAGTTAGTACTTTAAATTGTGTTGGTGGATTTGGAGATACTCCTAATGTTAATGATGTTACAAGCCAGCAAGGAATTGTTAAGTTAGTCAATGGTAAGAGAACTGTAACATGCGCACAAGCAATTACTTCTCCTACTGATTTTATAAAATCTGTTGAGATAGAG
>CAYXMT010000066.1:0-2685 GCA_964466175.1 uncultured Methanosarcinales archaeon
CTGAGCCATTAACCCATCTTACTATTCCATTGTCCGTATCGTGGCATAATCTTACCGTGGTTATATTCTCTCTTTCTTCTTCAATTATTTCCACAATTTTTTCTTCAGATTCAATCTCTTCAATAACCGCTGCACTAATTGTTGTGGGTTCTTCATTACTGCAGCCAAAAACAAATATTATTCCAAATATTGCCAATAAAGAAAAAATCTTTTGCATAATGCCTTCATTACTTTAGCAATATAAAAAGTTTTCTCAACTTTTGCATAATTCATATATTACTTCAAATGCTTTTAGCAATTTTTCCTCATCCACAAGAATTATATGCTCACCGGAGGACATTAAAGAGTCTATCACACTTATTTCGTTTTTCGCAAGCTCATTGTAAACAATTAAAAAAACCCCTGGTGTCTTTTTTAAGGTTCTTGGGTAACCTATTTCTATCATTCCTATTTTTTTATTTTCTTCTAAGATAACTGCTTTAGTAAAAAGTGATTTTATATTTTCAAAGTTTTTCCTGTCAAAAATAAGTGTTAAAGCCTGGGAGCCTTCCAAAACCCTTATAGTCTCATGGCCTTGAAAATCTATTAATTTATCAGGTCTGCCAAGTTTGGTTTTGACCTCATCTGTCCTTTTTAATAACAAAGAAGACATGTTTGTTCTTGTGGAAATTCTTGCATGTTTTAGCACATCATAGACAGAATGAGCCTCCCCCTTGTTTTCTGGAGTTTTTTCATATCTTCTGATTGCGCTTATCACAGAATCCAGTGAAACATTAAGCTTTTGAGTATTAATAATATATTTAGCAAGGCTCCTTATATTGACTATGCCCCTCAATAAATCTTTTTTTAAAGAAATGTCAGTATCAATTATTTTCCATACAAATTCCCTTATATTTTCTATTTTTTTGCCTGTCACTTGACCAAAAAATATGTCGGAATTTAAATATTTTGCTAAAATATGTCAAAAATTTAAAAATTTTAGCATATATGTCAAAGAGTATAAATAAGATCTATTGAATTGTTAGGTAATGTATTTTATGGAACCAAAAAAAACTAAGGATGCAGCAGCCAATAAAAATTTTCAAATTCTAAGTATTAATTTAGATGACAGCATGGAAGATTTTAATGATAAGTGAATTTAAAGTTGGTCCAATCTATGAACAAAATAATGGGTGGTTAATACGAAAGTACTATTAAACGATGGACTAGATGAAGAAGGACTTGAATTATTTCACAAAGTAGGAATAGAAACAAATACCGAAAAAAAAGACCAGCAGACTTTGGTCGAAGTCATTGGAAATTATGATGGGCTAGTTGTTAGGAGTGCTACAGACGTCCCACAAGAGGTTATTGAAGCTGGTGCAATAGGTAATTTGAAAATTGTTGGAAGGGCAGGTGTCGGAGTCGATAACATAGATGCCGGTACATCTACTGAAAATGGAGTTATTGTAAAATTTGCGCCTTATGGAAATACCAACTCGGCTGCTCAACACACACTTTTTCTAATAGGAGCTGTTTCAAGAAATATCCCCCAGTCCCATTATGCATTAAAAAATGGCATTTGGCAAAAAAAACCTTTCAAGGGTGTGGAACTGACTCCAGAAACAACACTGGGTGTTATTGGTTGTGGCAGAGTAGGGCAAAGGTTGAGTGAATTAGTTAGAGGACTGGATGTAAACGTGGTTGGTTATGATGAATCACCTGAAAAAGTAAAAAATTATTTTCCCAACTCAAGAATAAAATACATGTCAAAAGAAGAAGTTCTTGAAATATCAGACTATGTAAGCGTTCATATTGGGGGCAAAGTTGCAATAATTGGAGAATCAGAACTTTCACATATGAAACGCACTGCTTATATCATTAACACTTCAAGAGGAGGAAATATTGATGAAGAAGCCCTGTACAAAGTGCTGAAAAATGGAACAATAGCAGGTGCAGGTTTGGATGTTTACTCAAATGAATCTGAATTTAAAGAAGGTGGTGAATTTAATAACAGGTTAAAAGAATTGGATAATGTTGTTCTAACTCCCCATTTAGGGGCATCAACAAATGAAGCCCAGAGAAAAACATCAATAGAGATAGCAGAGGTTGTTATTGGTTACCTGTTGAGAGGAGACTTTACAAATGCTGTAAATGTGGGAGAGAGTGTTGCAGCAGAAGAAAGACCAGTTTTTCCAATGTTTATACATCATTTAGACCAATCAGGAATTTTCGCTGACATAAGTGATATATTAAGAAAGCACAATATAAATATAAGGGAAAATCCTTCAAGGCAACTTGGAAAGGATGGTACTGCAACAACAGTATACCTCTTGCACCAACATGTTGGACCAGAAGCCCTCAAACAAATAAATGCCCTTCCGCGAGTTTATAGAGCTCTGATATAGGTCATTTAACAACTCATACTTAAATTGGAATATCATAGATAATTTTATAAATTCGTTCTGATGTCTTTTAGCTTACAGCCCCATAGTGTAGTGGTCAATCATTTCGGCTTTTGGAGTTTTAAGCGAAAACAGCCGAAGACCCAGGTTCGAATCCTGGTGGGGCTACTTTCAATAAATTTATAAACTAAATAATATTCCCCAAATATAATCATAATCAAGAGATAAGCCGGTTAACGCTTGCTTATACTGGAGACAAATTATTTCTATTTGTTTCCGTAATAACCAGATTGTTTGATAA
>CAYXMT010000067.1:0-2547 GCA_964466175.1 uncultured Methanosarcinales archaeon
GAAGTCCGCATCTGGTCAAGGTGATAAAAGTAAAAAGTTCAATAATTAAAAATGAAATAAAAAATGACAAAAACAGAAAACATGCTAAAAAGCATAAAAATCAGGAAAAATATTTAAAGTCTTTAATAATATAGGTACGAAAAATGACTAATATAAGTCAAAAATGGCTAAAAGAACTGAATATATTAGTTCCATTTACTGAAAACTATGGCTCTGCGATATATGGCAGCAAGCTGGCGAAAATTAATCATTTGCCTCAAAAAACAGTGTCAAGAAAGCTAAACCAATATTGCGACATTGGATTTTTAAAGTTCAAGAAAGAAGGAAAGAACAAGCTTTACTACTTAGATTTAGAGCATATAAAAACAATTTCTTTGATCCGGATGATAGAGCTTTACAAAGGAATTAAATTCCTTTGTAAATATGCAAAAATCGGGCTTCTCATTAACGATTTATGCAAAATAATACCTATAGTTCTTTTCGGCTCTTACACAAAGGGCTATGCTACAAAAGAATCGGATATTGACTTAATGGTAATGGGAAAGAAAAGCAGGAAAATGAAGGAGATTATTGAGAGGTACCCATTCAAAGTAAATGCCCATTATTCTACTTATGATAATTTTGAAAGTTTATTGCGGGAAGGCAATGCGCTTGCCAAAGAAATAAGCAAAAATCACATTATTTTTAGAGATTGTGAAAGATTTGTCAAGATTTTAATGAGGCACTATAAATGAACAAAATCGAATGGTGCTTAGAGCAAAAAAGAGGCATAAGGATAATTGAGCCAAACAACAATCTAAGCCAGCAGTATGTTAAAAGTTCAGAAGAGAATCTTGACATGATGGTGAAAGTTACAGGAAAATGGAAATCTATTACTGCTTACTATGCATGTTATGAGGCATTTTACGCACTATTGCAGAAAATTGGCATTAAATGTGAAATTCATGATTGCACCTTAGAACTTTTTAATTTAATAGAAGGTTTTGATGATAAGCTAAAGAACTTCATAATAGATCTAAAGGAAGAGCGCATAGATGTGCAGTATTATCTAAAATCCCCAAAACCGCTGGATGAAAATCAAGTTAAAGATTTTGTTTTATCGTGCAAGTCTAAAATTTCTTCAATTACTGTTGATGAAATCGCTAAAATAAGGGACAAAATCGAACTTAAAAAAGATTAAGAATTATAACACTACAAAAATCCAATAAAAAATGATTGCAATAAAAAATTTCAATTTTAAAAAAATTAGAACATTTGTTCAAAAAATTAGAACAAAGGATAAGGTGTAAATAAAAAATTAACGAAATGGAAAACATAAGGAGACTAGCAATATGAAACTAAAATTCATAATTATTCCAAGTGTAATTTTGCTTGTCATGTATATGGCATTTGCCCAGACAAGCTACATAACTCCATTAGCCATGAACATAAGCATAGGCGATGCATTTGCGATCTTTGTTGATATAACCCACAATAGAGCGGGCATAAACACATCTATTCCTGGCAGCACCCTGCATGTTGTTGGAGATGCAAATATAACTGGAGAGTTATGGGTTTCAGGCAAAAACGTAACAGCCCCTGATGTGCAGATATTTACTGACACTTCTCAAGAGCTTACCTGGACAAAGCCAAGTGCGGCTACTACTGTTTATATTGAGCTTATTGGTGCTGGTGGTGGGGGAGGGGGTGGATCTGGCAACATTGGTTCTGAGGAAGGAGGTGGAGGTGGTGGTGGTGCTGCTCTTGTCAGAGGATTTTATAATGCTGATGATTTGCCTGCTACTTTAAAAATTAGTGTTGGGTCTGGTGGGACTGGTGGGACTGGTGGTAGCGGTGCCGTAGGAACTGGCGGAGGTAATGGCACAGCCAGCTATGTTAACAGTACTACTGATTTTAACCTGACAGCTTATGGTGGTGGGGGTGGTGATGGAGCTATTGCAGCTGGCGTAGGAGGGCCCGGAGGTGGGGGGGGTGGTACTGGTTCAGCGGGTTCTTCAGGTCGCGGTACAGCTGAGATTGGTGGCAATGGCGGACTTCCGGATATCTCAGGCTCTTTACAAGGAAATAGTTCAGGAGGGAGAGGGGGTAGAGGCGGAAACACCAGGGGTGATGGAGGCAATGCCGAGTTCGGTGGTGGGGGTGGGGGTGGAGGTGAAGCTTCAGGTCAAGGTGCTGGTGCTGGTGGTAGTTCAATCTTTGCTGCTGGTGGAGGCGGGGGTGCAGGTGAACGAGACGGTACACCTGGTGGTCCTGGTGGTGCGTGGGGTTCATACATTATAGGAGGTGGTGGTCCAGAAGGAGATGGTGGTGCAGACCCAACCGATGGTACTGCTGGCATAAGCAGAAATTATGGCGCTGGTGATGGAGGTGGTGGAGGTGGAGGCAGTTCCGATGATAGCAATGGTGGTGATGGTGGAAATGGAGGCAGTCCAGGAGGTGGAGGTGGAGGTAGTGGAGGTAGCGAAACAGGAGATGGCGGCGCAGGCGGAGCAGGCGGCCGAGGAGAAGTAAGAATCTTTTCGTGGTAATATATTACCTTCAAACATT
>CAYXMT010000068.1:0-2544 GCA_964466175.1 uncultured Methanosarcinales archaeon
GCAGAAGATTATGTTAAAAAAGGAGATAAAGTTACAGTTATTGCACTGGAAGCTAAAATAAAGCCAACCAATTATAAGGTTATTTCATTAGGAATGCCTAAAAACCCATTCCTCCAAAGACTATACCGGCTTTTTTTCTTTCTTGACACAAAAAAAATAGATTACTATAAAGAATTAAAAAATTATGATGTCATAATAAGCCATTTCTACCCTATGAACTGGCTGGCTTTCCGTGCAAAAAAACATTACAAAGTAAAATACATTTATTTCAACCATGGCGTTAACACAACCGGATCATTGAATAGCATTTTGGATAAGATCTATATGAAATTATTCTCGGATTTTACAAATATCACGTTAAAAAATGTTGATGAGGCTTATTCAGTAAGCGAATACTTGAAAGATGACTTGAAAAAAGTCTCGAATTTAAACAGCAAAGTTATATACAACAAAATAGATAAAAAAAGATTCAATAAAAACGTAAATCCAAATAAAA
Source organism: uncultured Methanosarcinales archaeon (assembly GCA_964466175.1). Classification (GTDB taxonomy): domain Archaea; phylum Nanobdellota; class Nanobdellia; order Woesearchaeales; family GW2011-AR4; genus JACPJP01. The sequence goes on from CAYXMT010000068.1 coordinate 497, forward strand.
TAATAAAAAAATACAACCTAAAGAACAATAAAGTCCTGCTTTACGTCGGAAGAATTGCCCCGCATAAAGGAATTCGTTTATTGTTAAAATCTTTTAATATAATAAAAAAACAGATTCCTAATGCAAAACTGCTTATAGTGGGAAAACCCACATTCAATAATTATTTTAAATCGCTAAAAACATTAGCAAATAGCAGTGTAATTTTCACCGGATTTGTCCCTGACAAAGATCTTCCTTATTATTATGCTGCATGTAATATTTATGCAACTGCATCTTTATGGGAAGGTTTCGATTTACCGGCTGCAGAAGCACAGGCCTGCGGAAAAAAAGTTGTTGCCTTTAACATAGGGTCACATCCGGAAGTTATAAAAAAAGGAATCTTAGTTAAAAAAGAAGATATAAACGGATTTGCAAAAGCTGCAATTAAATTATTAAAATGAACCTAATAAAGAAATTCAAAACAGCTGACAAGTACACTAAATTATCAGCCATTGTCATTATTTTATTCTCTGTAATCATACTCGCATTAACCTCTATCTATCATGTTTCGGGAGATGCCTGCTGGCACATGTCAGCTTCAAAATTTATGTCTGAAGAGAAAAAAATACCCTTGAATGAGGGCTTAGGAAGAGATGAGCCATTTTGGGCCCCTCCATTATTCCATATAGTCTCAGCATTTGTTTATTCCATCTCAGGAAATTTTGCAGACACAATGATAAAATTCTTATCTCCAGTCTTTGCAATCCTTACCCTAATTTTTACATTTTTAATAGTAAAAAAACTTTTCAGCACAAAACTCGCTTTCTACACATTGTTATTCCTTGCATTCATTCCATTATTCATGGATTACAGCATTTTTAGTTACGTAGAGAGCATGCTGACATTTTTTGTTGTCTTAAGTGTGTACTTTGCAATCACAAAAAGAATCATATTGGCTTCTATAGCTGTAGGGTTAGGAATATTAACAAAATACAATGCTTTGTTCATAGTCCCTTTACTAATCTACATTATCTACAAAAACTCCAAAAACAAGAAAATACCTGTAAAAGACATATCAATTATTGCACTGCTGCCCTTGATCATAGCATCGCCATGGTTGATAAGGAATTGGATATTATTAGGCAATCCCATATGGCCTTTCCTTAACTTCGTATTCCAGGGTATGTCCGGTGCATCATATACAGGTTTTTATCCGGGCAGGCTATTTGATATAAATCTGATAATTACCACATACCTCGGATTGTTTGGTGTGCCTAATGGAGATATAAGAACATTATTTTTCTTCAATATCCCCTACATAAATTTATTAACAACTGCATGGCTAGTCGGAACATTAATATTCATCTTACCGTTAATTTACATATTCTACATTAAAAAAATAAAAAATAAGGCTCTATTGTCATTATGGATTATTTCATATGCATTGTTGTTCTTATTATACGTCTCTAATGTAGGTTTTAGCGTAACCAGGATAATAATACCATTAATACCTGCTCTTGCAATAATATGGGCGCATGGCTTTAATAAGATGCTAAGCTATAAGCATCGAAATATAATCCTGGTAATTTTTGCTCTGGCAATATCCGGCTTTGTTTTTGCAGAATTTACTAAAATAACTCTAGCAGCAAATGAATGGAACTTTTACAATGAAGATTTTGAATGGATTAAAGCCAACACCCAAAAAAATACCCTGGTTATGGCCAGCGGTCAATGCATTCCTTATAATATTAACCGGCAAACCATAAAGCCCAGCAATAAAAATCTGGAAAAAGCAGGTTATGTTTTTGTGAATCAAAAATTCAAACTTGACGCAAGGGTAATTATAGACAACAAGCTACTGTCTGAAATAAAAGATAAAAGCAGCCTTGTTTACAGCAGCAGCAAAACAGGTACAGAAATTTACAGGATTAAACAATAAATTTTCTCTTGAACAGGTATTTTTCAGTAAAAACCCTAAGAATATAGGAATCTTTGGCTTTTCTGAACCTCTGCACTTCTTTCCTCTTCTTATACACTTTCCCAATATTAAAGATAATCCATAAAATTGC